>JBLIRS010000049.1:0-14063 GCA_049472415.1 bacterium
AGCATAAGCCATTAACCTGTCACCATCCACCCTGAAAACATTGACGTCAGTTATCATCATATGAATCACCATTCCTTCATTATCCCTCTCCTGAAGGAGATGTAAAGGGTTAAAGTTGTAAAAAATTTTAAATAAATCAATAGCTCTTTACCTTCCTATACTTAAAACGAATGCCTAAAAATTGTATGACATAAAAATACCTCCCGGTTTGTAAATTATGCCTTAAGAATCAAAATTCCTTTTTTAGCCATTTTGCAAGATGTGCTCCATTGACAAAAGGTCTTTCAATATATAAATTGAAATGACAATATTATCTTTAACAAGAAGCTCTTATATTGTTTTTCATGCAGTAGGGATGGGAAGGTTTTGATGACTGAACCGGGCCGGAAAATTATGCTTTATGTATAAAATTTATGAATTGCGTATTTAACTAATGCGGTTTTTTTGAGAGGATATTATCTATGAAACACCTGCCTCCAACTTCAATTGGCCATAGAAGGCCTCCTTCGTGGTCGATAATCCATTCATTTGGGTTGCTGTCGCCATACCCGGGTTCAATATTCGAAAAGTTTGGTTTTATATACCTGGTATCTGAAAGCTGGACAGTGATAGAATGTTTATCAACGTTTGGAAAAAATAAATCTTGACTATACTCATCCCAAACAACCCTGTTTTTATCTTTGTCATATTCTTTTGCCCAGTATTCTGAGCTTAAGGGTTTTGTCAGCCCCGGAAAAAAGATCTCCAGAAAGATTTTATCATATACTTCAAAATCACCATTTTCATAATCACTATAATGTTTAAACTCCGGTGAAAGATTTACCTGCAAGCTCCAAAGACCATAGGGAAAATCTCCATAGGATGAAGGCAGATCTATCTCTTCGGCTCCTACAGCGCTACACCCAGTGAAGTAAATAATATCCTGATCCTCTATTAATTCGCAATTCGAGTCGCATTCATATAGCCAAAGTTGAAGGCTAATCGGGCCCATGCCTGTGAATGAAGGCATTGTACATGTGTCCCGATCAAGGAAATCTTTTATTCCGTCCCCGTCTGTGTCCCTGTTTGGATCGCTTTCACGTTCGAGGTTGTCTGAAATTCCATCTCCGTCGGAATCGGCAGTTTGAGCCCATGCAAGATCATCGGATATATTCCTTGATAGGGATTTATTATTGTGAAAGAAGGGGATTAGTATTAAAACAACAAAAAGTAATGAATATAAAGAAAAAAATAAGGCTCCCGGATTCGTTTTAAAGAATCCTCCTAAGAATGCACAAAAGTTTTTTAAATCCCTCATAGAAATTTGTTATATTTTGGTATAATATTTAATTTTATTGATTGGGAAAATATCCCGATACCCGATACAAATCACATATAAAATTATCTAAAAATCTATTTAGTCCTCCCAATGAGTGCTCTTGAAACATTATAATACTACATCCTTTTCTGCCTGATAGTCAATACAGACTTATAGATGGGTCCGGACAAAGGGTTTTGATCTGTTCCCACAAAAGGAGTGCCTCCTGATTATATGGTTCAAGTCTAAGCGCCTCTTTCAATGCATTTACAGCACTTTTGTAATCTTTCATATAAATGAAAGCGAGGCTCAGGTTGTAGTGGATCTTAGGATTTTCTGAATCAAGCTCCTCGGCCTTTTCCCAAAGCTTGATTGCCCCATCGATATCTTTTTTTTCATATAGGGCTGTGCCCAGGTTTATAAGGGCTTCAATATTGTCCGGGTTTTGTTTGAGAAGGGTCTCCCAAATTTGAATGGCTTTTTCGACTTCATTTTGTCTCAAATAGGCAGTTCCTATATGGAGATAGGGTTCCTCAAGTGTTGGGTTCACTTCTAAGGCCTTTTCCCATAGTGAGATGGCTTCTGGATATTCTTCGTTCTGGAATTTTACAGTGGCCATATTCATGAGAGGCGAAGGGTTTCTAGGATCAAGTGAATAGGCTTTTTCCCAGGCTTCTACGGCCCTTTCCGTCATGCCCTGATCAAAGAAAAGCTGCCCCATTTTAAGATATGTATTTTTATGATCAGGACTGAGTGTGATGGCTTTTTCCCAGTAGGATAGAGCCTCCCCGAATCTTTTCAGTCCAAAAGATGCCTGACCGATATTAAAATATAGCTCAGCAGATTTTTCTCCTTTTTCAAGAGCTTCTTTCAGTGCATTATATCCCTTTTCATATTCCCCCTGGGCAAGAAAAAGAAGCCCAAGGTGTTTCCATGCCTCCTGATTTTCCGGCACCATTTCAATTGCCTTTAGATAATAAACCATGGCGTTTTTGTAGTCGCCTTTATGGAAATATACTGTACCAAGGTTTATTATCCCCTCCGGATAATCCGGTTTTAACCGGATCGCCTGTTTAAATTCCTCTTCGGCTTTATCATAAAGGCCCGTTGACAGATATATGCTTCCAAGGTTATTGTAAGCCTCTCCCCGATTGGGATCTATGGATAGAGCATGAAGGAATGCCTTTACAGCCTCCTCTTCCTGCCCCTGACTATGGTACAGAACACCAAGATTGTTGCTTGCTTCGATGTGTCTAGGCTCTATACGCAGGGCCTGGTGAAAGTATTTCGATGCCTCTTCCTGGGCGCCTTTATCAAATGCAAGCTGTCCCAACTGGTTTATAGCATCGGCATAATTAGGGTCCAGTTCGACGGCCATATGTGCCGCCTTTACAGCCTTGTCATGCTGACCTTTAAGCCTGTAAACAACGCTCAGGTTGTAATATACCTCTGAGTATTCTGCCTGCTCCAGCGCCAGTTCGAATTCTCTCAGGGCCATATCAAGATTGCCCCTTTTGTGATATATAACTCCGAGATGATTATGGACATCCAAGTAGTTAGGAGAGATTGTGATTAGACGCTTGAAAATCCTTTCCGCCTCTTCCAGGTTGCCTGCCCGGTCCTCTATGGATGCCAGATAAAATAAAGCTGATGCGTTTTCCGGGTTTATTTCCAGGATTTTTTGAAACTCCTTTCGCGCCTGCTCATAAAAACCCAAATATATATAGGATACCCCGCGGTCGATACCTTCCATAATATGTATCATATCTTTTGGATCAGGCCTTTCCCCGGAATGTTCCTCTTTTGCTGTCCAAACATATCCAAGGCTTTCGAGCCGTTGCCTCACCTGATCATCGAGGGAAACTGCGGATTCCTTTTCGTGCCCGAATGCTGCTTTCAAGGCTGATAGCTTCTCCTGCCAGACATTGGTTGCTTGTGGAAAAAGGTTTTTAGTCTCTTTTGGGTCTTCTGTCAAGTTATAAAGCTCGGACCTGGGTGCGCTTACATATTTCCATTCCGATGTTCGAACCCCTTCTATCCGGCTCCAACCAAAATTTAATTCCGGATACAGGCTTTCACAAAGGATTTCACTATGCAGAGAATCGACTTTTTTCATAATCAAAGGTATAAGGCTTTTACCTTCGATCTTCAGATGGATTCCTTCTGAGGATAAATCAAATAGATCGAGTACCGTTGGGAAGATATCAAGTGTAGAAACCATGGCATTTATCTTGCCCGAAGGGAGTGTGCCTCCGGGGTCCCGAATAATCAATGGGACCTGTAACGTAGAATCATATATGAAAATAGCATGCGTAGGTTCACCGTGTTCACCAAGACCTTCGCCATGATCAGACGTGAGAATGACTATAGTCTTTTCTTTTAGTCCCAGATCCTTCATACCCTGAAAAAGATTGCCAATGCAACTGTCTGTATAGGCGATTTCCCCGTCGTAAGGGTTCCCCTTGTATTCCTCCTTGAATGGGTTTGGAGGCAGGTATATGGCATGAGGATCAAAATAATGTAACCAAAGGAAAAAAGGAGCATCCTTGTTTTTTTCCAGCCAATTCAGTCCTGTCTGTGTGACGGCCTCGGCTCTGCGCTCATTTTCAAGTAATGTTGCGGCGGCCCCTTCCTTGGGAAGAGAATCATCATAGAAATCGAATCCCTGGTCCAATCCAAAAAGGGAATCCAGCACAAAGGCCCCTATACAGGCCCCTGTCCGATACCCCTGCGCCTTCATGACCTCTGCTAAAGTTATGGCATCGGACCCAAGGATGAAATTGCCATTATTCCTTATTCCGTGCTGGATAGGATACTGGCCCGTCATAATCGTGACATGGGATGGAAGAGTGACGGGTACCGGGGTAAAGGCACTGGTAAAAAGCACCCCCTCATTTGCAAGACCATCGATTGCGGGTGTTTTGACCTTATTATAACCATAACAACCCAGATGATCCGCCCTTAGGGTATCAATGGTTATTAGAAGAAGGTTGTATCTTGGCTTTTTTGCCCGGCTGCCCATAGGCGAGGCAAACTTTGCAGCAGAAACTAATAATATGACTGATATGATTATAGGGGAAAAAAGCCTTTTCATCTTCGTTCTTTTAAGGGGTTAAATCTCCGCTATCCATCCTTGACAGAGACTCCGCTCGGTTTGATGCAGGAAGGTATCATTTTGCAAAGAACAATAACTTTAATCCAATAACAAAATCAGGGTCGAAAGGTATGGTTCATGTAGAAGAAAAATATCAATATGCCTGCTTGGGCAACACAACCCCCTCAAGCCATTGGTAATAATAGGTATTTAAAGCCATCTCTACACTGCTTAAAGAATCTTCGACTAAATGTCTGAACTCGATATCTATTTTGTGATATTCTTTTTGTAGTTCCTCGATAAATCTATCCTTAGCAATCTTGAGCTCTGAAATTTTCTTGTCCATATCAAATGAGGAATAGGCCTCTTTAACCTTTTCAAAATATATGTTTTTAATATGTTTTGCATAGGTTTTAAAATCATCTACCGCCAGAATCTCCTCGGTGATCTTAAAAAAGTGATGACCCCATATTGCCATACGAACAGCCTCAGGAAACATTTTCCTCTCAGTGATTAAGGCCTTCATTAAAAACCTCAGATAGTAATATCCATAGGAGGTAAAGGATTGTCTAAGTAAGGACCTTAAAAATATAAGTATTTCTTCTCCTCTGACGCGGCGGGCTGAATTCTGATGTGGATTTAAATTTTGTAAAAGGATTAGGCAACGTTCAAAATAGATTTTTGGAGAATAAATTTGAGAAATAATATGCTTATACCCATTAATTAGTTTAGTTAGATCCATTTTAGGTATAAAATTAAATTGTAAATCATGGGTATTATTCCCTGAAGACTCCTTTAACAATCTCCCTTCTTTTTTTAGACGATGATAAAGTCTCGAATTGGGTAATGCAGTCAATAATCCTACCATTGCCAGGGGTATTCCAGCCTCCTGAATAAATTGTATTTGTTTCTTGAAAATATCCGGAGGATCATTATCAAAACCGACAATAAAACCCCCTGTTACCTCGATCCCGTTTTCTTGGATCTTTTTTATGCTTTTAATCATCTCTTGCTTTACATTTTGCTTTTTTCCTGAGCGTATGAGTGTCTCTTCCACAGGTGTTTCTATACCTATAAAAACCATGTTAAAACCAGCCGCGCTCATTAAATTCAATAATTCTTCATCAGAGGCCAAATCTATCGAAGCTTCTGTGAATAGGTCAAATGGATAATTTCTTTGTTTTTGCCAACTCCCGATCACGGAAAGTAAACTTTTTACTTTTTTCTTATTCCCTATGAAATTGTCATCAACAAAAAAAACAGAGCCACGCCATCCTAAATTATAAATTAGATCAAGTTCATTCTGAATCTGCTGGATTGTTTTAGTTCGCGAAATATGTCCAAACATCTCGACAATATCACAGAATTCGCAATTAAAGGGACATCCCCGTGAATATTGCAATGCCATACTTCCATAGGAATTTATGTCAATAAGATCATATCTCGGAGCCGGGCTTCCGGAAATGTCGGGCTTTCTTTTATCCATATAAATTTTTTTTGCTTCTCCGTTTTCCCAGTCATGGAGAAATAAAGGCAGGGTGAGTTCTGCTTCATTTAAAACAAAGTAGTCTATATCTTCAATTTTTTCAAAATACGATGTAGGATAAGGACCCCCAGCTAAAATTGGCACATTTAATCTTTTGCAGCGCTTAGCAAGCTTGGCAAGGGAATCCTTCTGTACAATCATTGCGGATGTAAAGACAATATCAGCCCGGGCAATTACCTCATCAGTCAAGGGTTCGACATTCATATCGATCAATTGAACCTCATAATGAGGAGGCAACATGGCTGCTACAGTTAATAATCCAAGAGGTGGAAATGTCCCCTTTTTCCCCGCTAAAGACAGGGCATATTTAAAACTCCAATAGGTAGTAGGTATTTCAGGATAGACAAGCAGAACCCTTTTGGGACGATTCAGAGCTTTGTCATTATTTTTATTCGTTGAATTATTCATGACGACCTTCCCTTAACTTATATTTTATTTTTACCTTAATACAATCTTACTTATTTATAATAACAGAAAGAAATTAATTATCAAATAGAATATAAGAAATCCGTAACTGCCCAAAAATTGCGTGGTTTTAGAGCAGTTAATAAAAATTGTAAAATGCAAAATGAAAATTTAAGGAATACATTATTTTGCATTTTAAAATTTGCAATTTTCATTTTGCAATTCTTCTCAAGATCCTACCGGAATTTTGAGAAGTTATGGAAATCCTGTATAACTATTTGTTTTTATTATGAATGGCTCCTTGGGGCAGAACCTTCAGGGGGGGATATTACAAATCAGCTTAAAAGTTTTTTTATTAAATCAGTTCTTATCTTATCAATATCTACATTTTCAACTTTATCGTAATTTGATAATATCTTTTTTACTTTTCCTTCCTCCTCCCACCAACACTCACATCCGTATACTATTTTTCCTGAATCCAGCTCTATCTTTGGACAAGGTTTCCGGGTTTCCTTAAAAAATGTGGCAAGAAAACCTACTGCCTCATCAGGAACAAAGTCACCAATATATTTCCCAAATCCCAGAAATTTCACATCGTCGTCATTAACTTCCAGAATAGCCCCTACTCTTGTTCCTACTTTTGTTTCCACCTTGCCTCCCTTATATTCTGAAATTTTGGGTTAAACCTTGTCCCTGGTTTTTAATTGGCGATAAAGATATCAGAAAAATTAACAATACCTGTATTTAAAACTAAAGCCTTTTTCACTTTCATAATATTTTCTTATCGGTCAAATTAGGAAAAAAACTTATGCATTTAATTTAGGCATAATTTTGGGGGCACACATTATAGATTCCCTTGGATTCGCTATTTATGGCCATTTCCGGCTTTTCGCATTTTTATAAGATATTAAGATACCAGGCACTTTTCTTGTACCTACTCAAAAACCGTGTGGTTTTCGTGTAGGTAATGCAAATATCAAATTGCGAAATACAAAATGAAAATTTAAGGAATACATTATTTTGCATTTTAAAATTTGCAATTTGCAATTTTTTCAAGAAGCCACCGGGATTTTGAGGAGTCACCTTTTCTTTTAATAAAAAAAGGGCCAGGATTAAATTTCCTGACCCAATTTTGCCGCAATCGCAAAAAGTTTAAACTGTTAATGAGAATATACTATAATGCCTCACTTCACATTCACTGCAATTTGTTTTGCTTTTGCCGGTTCCGCCTTAGGTAGAGTGACTTCCAGGATGCCCTTTTTATAACTCGCTTCAACCTTGTCACCTTCAACAGGGCATGGCAGAGGAATAGACCTGTAGAAGGAGCCATATCTGCGTTCAACCATATGATAGTTCTTTTTCTTTTCCTCTTTTTCCTCTTTCTTCTCCCCTTTAATCGTCAATGCGTTTTCTGAAAGTGAAATCTGAAAATCCTTTGGATCAAGACCAGGCATCTCGGCTTTGACAATTATCTCCTTTTCTGTCTCTTCCATATCCACAGCAGGGGATCTCATGCTGCTTCCCTGCCAGCCTTCAATTTCTCTATCCTTCGCCCGTCCGAAAAAATTATCAAATAAATTATCAATCTCTTCCCGAAGATCTACCAAGGGATGTCTTTCTCTCCAAGGTATTAAAGCCATAAACCATCATCTCCTTTCATTACATTATTTGACATTAATGATTATTTCTTTGTTTTTTGCCCTCTCTTGCCTGGGCATCTGTATAGTCAATACTCCTTGTTTGTAATCCGCCTGGATCTTCTCCTGATTTATTTCAGCGCCAAGCTCAAAAGAACGCTTATAATCACAAGGCCTGAATTCCAGGTATCTAAAATCTCCCTTATTAGGGATCTTGGCATTTCCTGTGATCGTTATAACACCCTTATCAATGTGAACCTTGATCTCATCTTTGGAAACGCCGGGCATGTCCAAAATCATTACCAATGCGTCTTCTGTTTCATAAACATCCACGGCCGGTGATATATAGTTTATGTCAGAGGTGCTCTCTGCAACTTTACTTGTTGGTTGATTAGGTTCTTTTTTTACAGGCAGTTTTGACATTTTTCCAACCTCCTTTTACAATTTAATTTTTTATTTAACTGTAATACTGATCTGTTTTGGCTTGGCAGATTCAGCCTTTGGAAGTGTAATGCTCAAAATCCCCCTTTCATAGTCTGCTTGTATCTTCTCCGGATTCACCTCCACCGGAAGAGCAACCGCCCTTATGAAAGTCCCGGTAACCCTTTCCTTTCTGTGATAGTCCTTTGCCTCAATATTTTCGGGTGCAGGCTTTTTGCCGCTGATACTGAGAGTATTGTTTTTAATGTTGATCTGGAAATCATCCTTTTCAAGCCCGGGAATCCGCGTGTCCAAATATAGGTTTTCTTCATCCTCCCTGAGATTCATAGGAGGATAATTTGAATGAGTGCTTGTTGTGTAATAAACCCTTGGTAATGCTGCCGGCCATTCAAAAAGACGGTCTATTTCGTTTTGTAAATCCCTGATATCATGAAATAAATCCCATAACATGTTTGGTAACACCTCCTTAATGCTAATTTAAATTGGTTGTAAGATTATATTAACTTATCCTTTTTCCCTCCCACGATGAATTCTCTCCCATAATTCATCATTTTCCTCCTTTCAATAGTGAATTAAATTTTTATAAATTTTTTATATTTTTTAAATAAGATCACTCATCTGTTTTGTCAAAATTTTTTTAGAATGGTCGTGTTTAAAGATCTTGATTCATTCCGATTGTATGTTCTGAAAGAAAATCAGTCCAAGGTCTGTTTGGATTTACGTTTTAAGAGTGCTCTCAGCTCATCACTGTCTATCTTTTCCTTTTTTAACAGCAACTGAGCTCCACTGACAAGGATATCCTTCTTTTCCTTTAAAATGCTTAATGCCTTTTCATACTCCTTAGAGATTATCTCCTTGATTTCATCGTCTATTTCCTGAGCTGTTGCTTCACTATAGTCTCCGTGCTCCGGCAGGCCCGGATTCAAAAAGGGCGATCTCTGCTCATGGGCCAGATAGACCTGGCCCAGCTTGCTGCTCATACCGTATTCCTTGACCATGCTTTTGGCTATATCCGTTGCTCTTGAAAGGTCATTATGGGCACCTGTGGAAATATCACCAAAAATGATTTCTTCTGCCGCACGGCCCCCCAGGAGTGATGCGACCTTGTTGAGAAGCTCCGTTTTGCTCATGAGAAAGCGATCTTCCGTTGGAACTTGCATGGTATAACCCAGGGCGGCAATGCCTCGCGGAATGATGGAGATTTTTTGGACCGGGTCTGTTCCGGGCAAGGATAGGGCCACCAGCGCATGGCCCATCTCATGGTGCGCGACGATTTCCCTCTCCTTTTTGTTGATGAGCCGGTTCTTTTTCTCAAGGCCCGCGATGATCCGTTCAACCGCCTCCTCAAATTCCGGCATTCCAACCTCCTTTTTACCCCTGCGAACGGCCAGAAGCGCGGCTTCATTAACCAGGTTGGCCAGGTCCGCCCCCACCATCCCGGGGGTCATATTGGCCACCTTTTCAATATCCAGATCCTTTATGGTTTTTATATTTCTCAGATGGATCTTTAAGATCTCTTCCCTGCCGATTTTGTCAGGCCGGTCCACCAGGATATGCCGGTCAAATCTGCCGGGTCTGAGCAGCGCAGGGTCCAAAATCTCCGGCCTGTTTGTTGCCGCCATCAGGATTACACCCACTTTGGGATCAAAACCATCCATTTCCACCAGGAGCTGATTAAGGGTTTGCTCTCTTTCGTCATGACCGCCCAGGGTGCCGAATCCGCGGGCTTTCCCAAGGGCGTCCAGTTCATCGATGAAGATAATACATGGGGCCTTTTGCTTGGCCTGCACAAAGAGGTCACGCACCCGCGCTGCCCCCAACCCTACAAACATCTCCACAAATTCCGAACCGCTTAGACTAAAAAAGGGAACACCGCTTTCTCCTGCGACAGCTTTTGCCAGCAGGGTTTTCCCTGTTCCAGGGGGCCCGACAAGGAGGATACCTTTTGGTATCTTTCCTCCCAATTCAGTAAATTTCCCGGGCTTTTTCAGAAAGTCGATGATTTCCACAAGCTCCTGTTTCGCCTCCTCAACACCTGCCACATCGTTGAAGGTCACGTTCAGCTCGTTTTCCATATAGATCTTTGCCCTGTTTTTACCCAGGGACATAAAACCCGGCTGCTGGGCCCCCATCCGTTTCATGAAGAGATACCATATTCCTATTAATAATGCGATGGGGAAAAGCCATGATAAAAGATCACGCGTGAGTGTTGACTCAACCTCTCCCTTAAAAACGACCGGATACTGTTCCAGCATATTGGAAGTCTCGGTATCTACCCTGATCGATTTGAATAGCTGTTCCTTTCCCCCATTCACTTTCATCTTTCCCTGAACCAGGTTTGGAGATATGGCGATTTCGGTAACTTTCCCATCCTTCAAAAGACTTAAAAACTCACTGTACGGGATGGTCTTAATCGAAAATACCGAAGCCAGATAGCTTTGCAGAAGCAAGACCACCCAGATGCCAAAAACCACATACCAGATGGAAAATTTATGGTGTTTTTCCATGATAATTACTCCTTAATTGAGAACTGACAATTATTTTATTGATTTTCCTTTTATACAAATATACACATTAAAATTAAATTATACCACTTATGACGAGATCAGGTTAATTTGTTCAAGAAAGCCTTAAGATGGAAATATGCCGATTAAATTTTTTATATCATTCTAGTACATGACTTATATATAAAAATTGTAACAGATTCATCTCCTTTGGGGAATAAGAAAAAAGGATAAATAAAAATGCCCCCAAAATAAATGGGGGCATTGTAGAAATTAACTATAAATTTTTTTTAATTATCAACTAATTATCATGATAGTGATTGCCGCAAGGTATTGAAAATCCTCTGAGTCTGTTATAGCGCAATGAATTTGGCCTTACGGGACATTCTTCAGCAATTTTAAAACCATCGATTTTCCTTTTGTCCCGCAATTCATATAACCTGGGAACCATAATGTCACGTAACTCAATCAGGCTAATAGGATTGATATAAATTTTGGTCCCGCCCTCAAATCCGGCTGGATTATTGACCCGCCATTTGATTAAAATGTGCCAGGGCATTGGTATTACAGCATCCCAAGGAGTATAATACCATTCTTCATTACATGAAATGTTATTCCCCATAGCTATATGACAGGCATGAACGAGATTGCTGAAACCTCTCAATTCCTCATTCGTATGTTCATTGGGTCTTAATTGTTCGCTTTTGGAATAAACAACCAGCGTTGGATGCACATGTCCGATGTCTACAAAGGCCATGGCATAATCATTTTCGGCAATAACCAGATTATTGTAGCAGGCAAAATTGGCTGCCATATCGTTATAAATATTTGGATTTTTTGTTACAAGATCCAGTTCCCGCTCAACCGATGTACCCCACTCATCCAATGCTACTAACTGTTTATGTAAATGATCAAAAGAGGCTCCCGCATCCCTGAGCCAGTTTTGGAAAATGCTCACATACCTTACATAGCGGTTTTGAGCATAAATATCTTTCATGGCTTCTATAGTAAACTTAAAATATTGAAAATGTTCCTCCTGAGTGAGTTCTCCGGAAGAGCATAAATCAGTATCATATTTAGCCCCGGACGTTAGATGTTTTTTAGCTACAATGACCTCATGGCCACCAGAGAAAAAAGCATCCGACATATTTATTTTTTCCTCAGTGGATTTGGCCTCAATTTTCTCAGGAGTAAATCCGGAAAGCTTCAATTTTAAATTAATTATCTCTAATAAGTGATTTAAGCCCTCAGGGCTTGAGATATAACGCTCTTTCCATTTTTTATTCACAACACTCGGTTTATAGTTGTAATTTTTAGCCCAGTAATCAGTGGTTACGATTTCAAAAAGGTTAGGAATACGCCGAAACTCGGCCTCCTCGCTAAAAACCAGCTTTGCGTCCAAGCGAGTAAGTATTTTGTACCCATCTCCGGTTTTAATCAAACGGGCCTTTTCAGGTGGCGTGTTTTTATAATTAGCTGCACAGAAATTACAGTATCCTTCCGGATTTTGTATCTCAACTTCTTTTGGATTTAATTTAAAACCGTTATATACAGGTTTATTTTTTCGTCCGGGGATTGCCCATACTTCCCTCCCTGTGAAAGGATTGATTTGTTTTTCGGTTCCATCCGGCATCACATGATAAATCATTTTATTTAAACGATACATATATTTACCTCTTTAAAACATATTCGCCCGGTTTTTCCTTTGCATTCTTCTTAGATTCAAAAAAGGCAAAGAGGCTATTTAAATTATTACAATTTGAGGATCAAGCCTAAGAAATTATTGTAAGATATTTAAAGTGAGATGCAAATCTATGATGAAAAAACATCCGTATACTATTACTATAAATAATATAAATTTTCAATAGATAAAAATTCTGATATTAGAATCTAAAAATTTCAAATTCAGCAGTTGTAAGATTAGACAGATTAATTTTGATGAATATCAATTTTTTATTGAATAATTTTAAATTGCATTTTATTATGAGCCTATACAAACTTAAAACGAAATCTCTATTTTAACGCTAACTGAATATCATCGATTGGAATGTTCCCAATAACATATTGAAAGGCGAATCCGAACAATACCAAATTGACATGGTTATCTACACAATAGGCACATCAAACAGGGATTTAGAAGAGCTTATCGATATTTTGAAAACATATGAAATTTCGGTATTGTTCGATGTCAGAAGTATTCCTAGAAGCCGTCGATTCCCTTGGTTTAACAAAGAACATCTTGCCAGGGCCTTGACAGAATACAAAATCAATTATGTCTTTTTAGGGTCTGAACTGGGAGGATATCGTAAAGGTGGCTATGAGGCATACACAAAGACAGAGGATTTTAAAAAGGGCCTTGATAAAGTTGAGGAAATAGCATCAAGTAATAGATCTGTTATTATGTGTGCTGAAAAATTACCCGAAAAATGCCATAGATGGTTCATTGCTGAGAGTTTACAGGATAGAGGGTTGAAGGTCTTTCATATCATAGATAAAGACAAGACCTTAAAGCAAAAGCCTAAACAATTGTCAATTTATTAAAAGTGGAGATCCGGGGATTGCTTTTGTCTTCCTGTAAATTCTATAAAACTGAGGATGCTTTATCAATTTATCATAGTATTTTTTTTATTCTTAATGGGGTATGTTGGAATGCCAAAAAATATAAAAACCGTTGATAATTTCAAGATAGAGAAATATCTCGGTAAGTGGATTTCCGACCTGAAAAAGGCCTGGTATAAAAAAAGGAGGAATAATGTGCCTGTCAAACGTTTATGTCGATAAAAAGAAACAGGAGAATTTATTGATACAAGAGGTAACCAAGGTGAGTGCAGATGGTGAAGATATTCAGATTCAGACATTGATTGGTGATAGCAAAAGAATGGAAGGTTATTATATCAGTCAAGTGGACTTTTTGGATAACTATATGATACTGGAGAAAAAGGGCAAAGCAAATGCATGAACATAATCATCATGAAGATGTAAAAAAGCTTGAGGTCGGGTTACCCTATTTACTCAAACACAATCAGGAACATGTGAAGGATCTGGAAAAATGGATACAAAGAGCGAGAGAGGCTCATCAAGAAGGCGTCGCTAATGATTTGCAGAATATCCTGAGGCTTTCCCAGCAGATCAATATGCA
>JBLIRS010000005.1:0-25431 GCA_049472415.1 bacterium
CAGCAAAATACCAAAGGCCTTGCAGTTATCCGAACGTTTGAGTCTCACGGTTTTCCCGTTTGAACAGGGGGAAGGGGGTTCTTCTGCAAGCTCTAACTTTCAGCACAATCTTATAGATGCTTTGGTTAAACGTAACCGCTTTAGGGTTATTGAAAGGGAAAAATTGGATACGATCCTTCAGGAACAGAAACTCAGCCGCACAAAGCTATTCGATGAAAGCACGGCTTTAAGGTTGGGCAGGTTAATAGCCGCAAACTCCATTGTGGCGGGGAGTATCATTGAGACACGAACAGGTATTGAGATTGTCGCCAGAATGATAGATACGGAAACCTCGGATATTCTGGCCTCTGAGGATGTCTATGGTGAAATTAAAGACATTAATGCCCTGATGTCCCTGGCAGAAGGAATGGCTGTTAAATTTCACAAGGACTTCCCTTTGGTGAACGGGCTGATTATTAAGTGTAAAGAGAAAGAGATTGTTACAGATCTCGGGCATGATGTTATTAAACTATATAGAAGGCTGATTGTTTACAGGGATGAGGAAATAAAACATCCTCTCACAAACAAGATTCTGGGAGCGGATACAAAAATTATCGGACGGGCGCGTATCACGCAGGTAATGCCCAATATGTCTCAGGCCGAGCTTGAAGGATGTAAAGCCGAGGTCATAGATCGTTTGGACAAGGTTATAACTGAATAAGGTTTTGAGTGAAGTATAATGAAGTATTTAATATGGTGAACATGGGCGGGTCTGGAATGATGGAAAATGGACGTCTTTTGACAGTTAGAAGTTTTAAACGGAAGATCATTGAAAATCTTGTCAACCTTCGGGTGCCCTTTGGGGATATTGAAACAGAGGTTGAAATAGAGAAAACAGGAAAGGACAGGGCCTGTATCAAGATTAATTTGCCTGAAGCAAAAAAATCTGAAAAGACCCTAAGAATTACCCTAAAAAAAAATAAACGGGAGATCGCTTCATTTCTTTCAGATGGGAAGTTGATGCTATTTGAAAATATTCCATTCGGTCATTACAGTATTTCTTTGATCAAGGACGAGATAAAGATTGGGGAATATTTTTTTGAAATCAGGGAAACGAGTCATGGAAGATAAGAAATATCAAAATTTTCAAGATATCCTTAGGGAGCGTGAGCGGCTTGAACAGATACTCAAGGAAAGATTTAGAAAAGAAATCGCCATACTCTTTACCGACATATGTGGTTATACAGAGCATATAGATACAAAGGGTGATATCAGCGGTCGGACCCTGCTTATGAAACACAATCAAATTGTTTTGCCCTTGATAGAAAAATATGAAGGCAAGGTCATCGAGATGATCGGGGACGCTGTAATGGCCGCCTTTTTAACGCCATTGGCCGCGGTCAATGCTTCCATAGCAATCCAAAAGGCCCTTTTTAAATATAATGAAAACAAGGAGGACACGGATAAGATTTTTCTAAAAATGGGTATACATTTCGGGAAGGTGCTTGTTGACGAAACCGCGGTTTACCAGGCCATTACCGGTGATGTGGCGAATGTTGCCTCACGCATCCAATCTGAAGCCGGGTGTGAGCAGATACTCACATCAAAGGCTGTCTACGAAGAGGTTTGTAAAAGCGAGGATATTATCTGCAGGTTCCATAAAAAGGTTCGGGTAAAAGGAAAAGCTCAACCTCTGGAAATATATAGGGTGCTTTGGCAGGACAAAGATATTCAGTCTTATTATGAACCGAAATCCCGTGCTCGTAAAATTGAGGCTGATAAAAGAGGTAAACACACATTAAGATTATTGCAACTCGAGATCACGATTCAGGGAGATCGTCTTAAAATAAGCGCGTATGAGAAGATAACCGGTGAAGAGAGCACAATTAGGCAATATGAGGAGCTTCAGGTCTCCATGGATATGATCAAAGACAAATGCCGTGAGATAGTTGACAGTCTGAATAAAGCCAATCATGAAGGCTGTGTTCCCTCCGATGTCTTGGTAAAACTCAGAGAGATTGGGCAGATTCTCTATAATGAATTGTTTTCCATGAATGTTAAGGAAGCGTTAAAAAATACCAATGCTGAATACCTCAGTCTGAAGATCGATGATCAACTGGTTCAAATCCCGTGGGAATTGCTATATGACGGGAAACAATTCCTTTGTCAACGCTTCCATATGGGAAGGCTTATAAAGACCCGTCAATCTGTCTTGAGTGAAAAGAACCGGACATTGGCACGGCCTTTAAAGATGTTGATACTGGCAGATCCTGAAGGTGATTTAAAAGGAGCTTATGCGGAGGGGACCCAGATACGCGATTACATGGACAAAAAAAAGGACCTGATCAATGCTTCCCTGCGATCTGAAGGCATCACGCCTGATTCTATCAAGGAGAAGATCCGTAATTTCGACCTCGTTCATTTTGCAGGTCATGCCGATTACAACTCGCAAAACGCAGGAGAAAGCGCGTGGCGACTTTCCAGCGGCAGCCTTAAGGCCAGAGACATTATAGATATGGCCTCTACAAGCATTATGCCAGCCCTTATCTTTTCAAATGCCTGCCAGTCGGCGCGAACAGAAGAGTGGGCATTAAAGGTGCACTTTGAGAATGAGATCTTTGGCCTTGCAAACGCCTTTCTGCTTGCAGGGGTAAGACATTATATAGGGACCTTCTGGGAGATATCCGATGAGCAGAGCAGCCAATTCGCCCTGGAATTTTATAGGTATTTGCTTTCGGGTTTGTCCATCGGAGAAGCCATAAGGGAATCAAGGCTGGCGCTTATCAGGGAATATGGTGAAGAGAATATAGTATGGACAAGCTATATATTATACGGAGATCCCACTTTCAATTACAAAGAGCAGGTGGAAGCAGTCAGGGATATGGAAGAACCTGAGCCCTCCCATATTTCCGCCTCTCATAAAGAGATAAAAGCGCAGGAAGAGGTTATTGACTTTTCCGATAAGGGGTTTGATAAAAAGAATCGGCTTTGGTTGTCTGCAGGCACAGCAATTACCATTTTTATTATCTTATTATTTTTTAGCTATCAGGGATTCGTTAAGGCAAGGATGAAAAAATATGAAAGGGAGGTTCTTGCTTACTATAATAACGGTAATTTCGAAAGGGCCCTTAATCTTTGTGGAATCATTGAAGAGAAGGACCCTGGTGTGCTTTTATCTAATTTGATCCGGGGGAACATCCTTTTTGCAAACGGAAAATTTGATCTGGCTGAAAAAGCCTATCTAACAGCTTTAGCTGCTCCTAAAGGGACGAATACGCAAAGGGCTGACACCTTTATTGGACTGGGTCGTATCGCCTCAATTAGAAACCAGTCGGATAATGCACTAAAGTATTATCAGAAGGCCTCCGATGCTGCTCCGCAAAGTATTCAGGGGTATCTGTATCAAACCCTTATTCTGGAGGCCGGAGGGAATCATGACGAAGTCATGGGCCTTCTGGAGAGAATAGAAAAAATGGCCCCGCACGATGAGACCCTGAATGCCTTTATAGCTGAAACACGGAAGAAAACGGAATATGATAAGGATTCTAAAAGGCAGGAACGTATTGACCGTCTCGTTAAGGAATTGCTGGAGAGCATGGAAACCCGGTCACAACCATTACCCTCCGATGGCTGGACATCCCGCCCCTTGACCTTATGGATAATGGATTTAGAGACGCAGGGATATTCATTGCAGGAGGGACAAGAACGCCTTCTGGTTTCGGGGATTACCGATCATATTATTGAAAACAGTAGTGCTCAGGTGGTTGAACGGGAACTTTTGGACAAAATGATGGAGGAATTGAAGCTGGGAAGCTCAAAGTTGATCGACCGGGATATTGTTTTGTCATTAGGAAAAATGCTCGCGGCAAGGCTTATATTATCAGGACGAGTGATTTATTCCGGGCCACAGGCGCAGGTATCCATGAGGTTAATAGAAACCGAGACAGGCCGTATTGTCGCAGCCATAAATGAATCATTCGGAAGTGCCGTCCCGGTATCCATCCTGGCGGAAGGATTGTCACAAGATCTTCTGGAAAAGCTGAGAGAATTTTATCCTCTGCGTGGGAAAATCTCTGAAATAGCCGGGGATGATATCCTGCTCAACATCGGACAAATGGCCGGGGTCAAAACAGGACAAAGATTCCGTGTAATCGATAAAGATGTAGACCTGGAAATTATCTCCATTCAGAAAAACACATGCCTTGCCAGGATACTGGAAGGGAAAGGGCACTTACAAACAGACCTGCGCGTTGAAGGAATGTAATCCGAAGCAATCCTTCCCTGTCAAATCCTGCAATTTTCCCGTCAGTGCATCACGATAAGGATTTTCATTTTCAAAGGATTTTGTCCAATCCTAACCAAGAGCCTGCCTCAAAATCAGAATGTTGGCAATCTGATAACATTAGTTTTGCTCTAACAGTCATATTAAGTTTTTGTTGTTTAGAGCTTTATTTGTATTTCACCCCCTTATTCCTAAAAAAAGTAATATTTTTGCAGTTTAAAATGCACTCTTCTTTTTTAATGCTCAAAGAGCTTTTGGTTTAGATATTTTATAGCTATTTAATAATATTAAAGGGCCGGTGGAACCGATGTATTAAGTATGCCATATACAGGATAAGGAGGTTCTATTGCTGCAAAATTAAAAATTGAACCTGATCCTATGCTCGAACCCATACCATACATACCATACATGCCATACAACCCCATCATACCACCAGACGAACCAACATATGGATATGTAGGAATATTAGTAGTAGTGCTGAATCCGATACCCGATCCTCCACTGTACATCCCGTACATGCCATACAGGCCCATCATGCCGCCAGGAGTTGTTGATCCCGCGACGGAACCTGACAAGCCCAGCATACCGCTATTAATACCTAATCCATACATACCATACATTCCGTATAATCCGCTGGGAAGTGATGAACCTATGGCTGAACCTAACAAGCTTTGCACACCGCTGCCAATTCCTGATCCATACATTCCGTACATGCCGTACATACCCATCATCATACTGCCGGTGCCGTATTGAAAACTCATAGCCGAGGGGAAGGCACTTCCGGAATATCTTGAACTGTTTGGATCGATTGGACCTTGGGTTCCTGGAGAAATTAATTTGCAGTAAGGGCTGGAAGGATTACAGGTCGTATATGTGGATGAAATAATTGTTGGATATTGAGCAAATGTGCAGTTTGTATAGAATACACATATAAATGCTAAAGATAATAATATTGCTAAGATCTTTTTTCCCATGTCATATGCTCCTTTTATATTTGTTAAAATTGTTTTTTTATTGAGTCAATGATTTTTGTTTTATAATTTATAACAAGATATCACCCCCCTTTCCCAGTAATAAGGAGTTTATAATCTGTTTCTTTAGAATTTAATAAAAATAAAAAAAATTGAATTATGAAATGAAAATGATTTCTAAATTTAATTAAATTTTGATAATATATAAACATAATATAAATCATAAAGAGCCTTTTATGTGATTAAGGCGGCTTGTTATAGACAGATGAATAATTGTTAAATTTTATGTTTTTGCTCTGGTTAAAGAATTATTTATCAATATAACTGGTAAATATAACTGGAGGCGGTCAATATCGAATTATGATCCGGATCAGCATTCGCTAATTCAATATTTCTTTACTGGTTTACTTTACTTCATATTAAAATATATCTAATCAGAAAATACTAATTTAATGAATAAACAATCTGGATTATAGACAAAGCTTGATAATATTATTCTTTATTATTTAGTATACCGTATCTTACATTTAAAGTCTATAATAAATTTTAAGATATGGCAATTACGTTAAGTAGCCTGGGAGTTACTTCCTAATAAGTATTACAAATTTTCAAGGATATTAAAGGATTGCTATTTTTTGATGTTTGGAGTTTTACGCTCGAATATTTAAAAACTATAAAATCCAGATTATCTATTGTTATTGTTTCTTTTAAAGCGGCATGTTAGATTAAAATAATTTTAGAATTACTAAATCCCAGAAAAAGATTATGGGAGAAAGAGGGGATAAAATGTCTAAGATAATCTTTAAGTCTTCAATATTTCTTTCTCTGGTTTTTTTGGGTATTTGTTCTTTCCTGCCATTGTCCATCGCACAGGGTATTAATCCATGGACAAAGCTTAACATCTATGCCGGGCAAATAAATGACATCGCCATTGATCCCTGCAATCCATCCAAGATGTTTGTTGCAAGCTATCTGGGTGGCGGTCTCTTTATGACGGAAGATGGCGGAAATCATTGGCAGGAGGTATTAACAGGCCATGAAGGTGCCGGAATCGATACTGAGGAGATATTTAGAAATACAACAGTGGATGCGGTAAAAATAGCATCTCCGCCCAATAATAATGTGATTTGGGTTGCACATGATTTATGGGTTAAAAAAAGCATAGATGGCGGAAAGACGTGGACACATATAAAAAACGAGACTATGCAACTGGATTGTCCCAACTGCGGGAGCAACTTTGATTATTATCGATACTGTAAATCTCTTGCTATTCATCCCTCAAATCCAGAAATCATTTTTGTGGGAACAGGGGGACCCTACGGGTCAAGTTCACCTGGTGCAATCTATAAAACAGAGGATGGTGGGAGTACCTGGATCAAATCCACGCTTCCTCCTGATCCTAATAATAATGCTGTATTTACTGTGGCTGACCTGGCCATTAATCCTGATGACCCTAATATCATCTGGGCTGTAACCAAGTATTCTCTTTATAGGAGTGAGGATAGAGGAAATAATTGGAGTTGGATCATGATTTTAGTTGATACACTCAATACTTGTTATGATATTGAAATTAAACCAAATAATCCGGATGAAATCTTTATAGGGAGCTACGAGGGTATCTTCAGGGTTTATTGTGACCAGAATTCAAACGAATGGCAATCGGATACGGTTGTTCCTGTCTCAAAGAACGTTAGGGCGTTGGCCTTTGCCCCGCAAAATCCGGAAGTACTTTATGCGGCATGGCGAAACCGTTTTGAGGGCAATATACCCATGATTGCCAGAAGTCTTAACGGAGGAGTGGATTGGGAGACCTATCCCGTAGACTATCAATTTAAGACCCTTGCGGTTCATCCTGCTAATAATGATTTGATCTTTGGAGGAGATTTTGATCTTGGGGTATACAAAACTACAGACCATGGTCAGAACTGGACATCTGTCAATAATGGAATTAATGCTGTAAGGGTTTATGATATAGATATCGATCCTAATAGTAAAGGCCATATTCTGGCAGCTACAAGCTCAGGGGTATTTGAAAAAAAGGTAGATAAGGACTGGTCTCTAATTTCAGAATTTGAATATACGACAGCCTTTTCTGTCGCATTTCATCCAACGATTCCTGAGACATATTATGCCGGCATAAGGTCACAGGTAGCAAAAACAACGGATGGCGGGATCAATTGGACCTTTAGTAATAAACTGGATGCAACGAACTTAAGTAATTATGTCTCGGATATTGCAATTTCTCCAATCAGTCCGGACCTCCAAAATACTGTTATTTTTATATCCATTCATGCATATGACAATACATATGGAGAGATTTATAAAAGCATAGATGGAGGAGATAACTTTACGAAAATACTTGAAGGGGAGAGGATAATACGCGAAGGGGAAAACATAGAAGTAGAGAAATATTCTTTTAATACAGTGGCAGTTGATCCATCTGACCCAAACCATATCTTTGCCGGAGGTGGCAACTTCACCGCTCCATTGGTTTATGGAGACCTCTGGGAGAGCTCCAATGGAGGTCTTAACTGGACCCTGGCAGGACTTCAGGGCGAGGTCGTCAACAGCCTTCTTATTGATCCTAATGATTCTCATATTATATATGCCGGATGCGGATCCAGCAGCTATGCATATGTTCCTTTATTTAAGAGCGTGGATGGGGGCAAAACCTTTTTGCAATCTTTTAGTGGAATGAGAGAATTGTTGGTGCCATTATATGGCATCTGGGGAGATGCCCCAAACAATTTTTTTATTGTAGGTGAGTATGGCGATATAATACATTATAATGGTATATTGTCTCTGATGATTAGTAATACAAGGAAAACGCTTAAAGATATATGGGGCTCTTCACCAAATGATATCTTCGCCGTAGGCAAAGAGGGCGTTATTCTCCATTACGATGGTGTCTGGTCTGTAATGGATAACTGGAAGATAGAAGATTTTGGTGGTGTCTGGGGCACTTCCCCGACAGATGTCTTTGCGGTAGGATCTAACGGTACAATCCTTCATTATAATGGCGCCTGGTCAGACATGGACAGCAATACAAAAGAAGATCTTATGGATGTGTGGGGCACTTCTTCGATTGACATTTTTGCAGTAGGCTCTAGCGGCACCATCCTTCACTATAACGGTTCCTGGTCAGCCATGGAGAGTAATACAACAGAGGACCTTAATGGCGTTTGGGGTACTTCATCGGCTGATATTTTTGCAGTAGGCTCTAATGGTGCCATTCTTCACTATGATGGAGACTGGGCCGCCATGGATAGCAACACTACGGTCTCCCTTTCAAAAATATGGGGTAGTTCCCCAACGGATATATTTGTTGCAGGAAATGAGAATACGGCCTTACATTATGACGGTAATTCATGGACTAAAATGGTTATAGGAATACCCGGGGAAGATTTCCAGAATATCTTAGGATTTTCCGATTCGGATATATTTGCAATAGGAAATAAAGGGGGCATTTTACATTATGACGGAAGTGCCTGGGATATGATGGATCTCTGGTGGAGCGCCAGAAATTCTGTGGTAGACCTTAAATTTCATCCCCATAATAAGAATATTATCTATGCCGGAACTTCTGGCACAGGAGCTTATATCTCCTTAAATAAGGGTGAAAATTGGCAGTATATGGGGAAGCCTGATTATCTTGTCTTTGCTATTGCAGCTTCTTCACTTTATGCAGGTACGGAGGGAGGATTATGGCAATGCACCGGTACCGGAATAATAACCGGTCAGATAAGAGACCCAAATGCTAATCCTGTTGATAACGCCTTGATTTTTAATGATTGGGTGAGGACACGAAGCATCAATGGAGAATTTTTGCTTGTTTCTCCTGCAGGGATTTGTGATGTTGCTGCCATTACTGATAATTATATCTATAAGTTAGCCAGAGATATTACTGTATACGGCGGAGATGTAACCAGGGTGGATTTCCATGTAAAGACAGGTGTAACTTATTTCTCGTCGATGTCTGATTCCGATAGCGATCAGGATAATGGAAAAGGAAAGACTTGCTTTATTGATGCTGCAGCCCGGTTTTGAAATATGGCAGTGTACATCCCTTAATTTTAATAAAGATATTTTTTAGGGCTTTTGGGACTATCTTCTCCTTTTATTTTTAAATCAGTATTGTCGGGGACAAATTCGCTTCCTAAATTATTCCTGGTCTGTTTTGTGATTTGGGACATGGTTGATTTTTGACTTTCCATACCTTCCTTATATGGAATTCTCTGAGATGATTGAGAGATGAAATAGAAAGATAATAATGATGCATCTTCAAACAAAGACATTTAAATCCTCCCCAAAGATTTTATAATAAGTTTTTAACAGTTATATTCTTAGGAAAAATCGCTTGAAAGGTGAAATAATTATCCATATTTTTAAGCGGATTGTCAAATTATTGTTTGTTCATTTCCCTGCCATATGTCTTCTTTCTCCATTTTTTCTTGCAAGAGCTTCAGCACCTCATTTTTTTTAAGAGACCATCCAGGTGCCAGGAGGTCCTCCGGGTGAGGGTCACCGGTCAATCTCTGAATGATAATATCTTTTCGTAAATGTTTAAGAAAAGATATAAGTATTTCCAGATATTCCTCTTGAGTCAGGCATTTATATTCTCCCCTTGCATAAAGATTTGCAAGAGGGGTGTCTTTAATCACATAAAGCAAATGGATTTTTACACCCTGGATATCGAGCTTAGATATCTGATCAGCCGTTTGAAGCATATCCTCTTTAGTTTCACCGGGCAGACCGAGGATGATATGGGCACAAACATTTATTCCTCTTTTTCTCGTTCGATCGACCGCGTCCAGAAATTGTCCTGCCGAATGGCCTCTGTTGATTGCCAGAAGACTTCGGTCATGAATGGATTGTAAACCGTATTCCATCCAGACCATATAATCCGTTATGAAGCATGCAATCATATCCAGGATATCATCAGGCACGCAATCCGGTCTCGTACCTATGCAGATTCCAACCATATCACGGGCATTCAGGGCCTCTTTGTATATAAGCTCAAGCTTTGCCTTAGATGCGTAGGTGTTGGAAAAAGACTGAAAATAAGCGAGAAATTTTTTTGCCTTGAAACGTTGTCTTAAATATTCCTGGGCACGGAGAACTTGTTCCCTGATGGATACACCCTTTTCCCACGCACCTGTTCCAGAACCCCTTTTGTTACAGAATATGCATCCGTTCGAGGAAATGGTTCCATCCCTGTTCGGGCAATTGAGTCCTGCATCGATAGAGATTTTATGTACCCTGGCACCAAAGGCCCTTCTTAAGAACGAGTTGAAATCGTTATATCTTTTTGTGTGTTTCTCAAATGGATTTTTTATGTCTTTCATAGAAATATTATTAAATGTAATGGCTGAAGTTTCAAGTATCCATAATATAAAATATTATACTAAAATTTTGACGATTTTTGACTGTCATGTTAATATGAAACCTATGTTTAACTATGATGTAATTGTTATTGGCGGCGGACATGCCGGGGTGGAGGCAGCATTGGTATCTGCAAGGCTTGGCTGTAAGACCCTTCTTTTGACCATTGACCTGGATACCATAGCGGCCATGCCGTGCAGCCCATCTATTGGTGGCCTGGGCAAGGGACATCTGGTAAAGGAGATAGACGTATTGGGAGGAATTATGGGGATAGCAGCGGATAATACCGCACTCCAGTTCCGTGTCCTCAATACAAGCAAAGGTCCTGCCGTACAGGGCACCAGGACCCAGAATGACAAACAGATTTATCACTCTTTCGTTAAAATAAGACTGGAGAAAGAGCAAAGTCTGGATATCAGACAGGCTATGGTTGAAAAACTGGCAGTGGAAGAGGGCAGTGTAAAGGGTTTGGAGGACCATTTGGGGGTCCATTATCGATCAGGTTCGGTAGTGCTTGCTACCGGCACCTTTTTGCACGGTCTTATCCATGTCGGAGACAGAAGATTCCCTGCGGGAAGGGCATGGGAGTTTTCTTCCGAGGCCCTGGCGGATGATCTCGTAAATCTGGGATTCCGAATGGGACGGCTAAAGACCGGGACCCCGGCCCGATTGAAAAGATCCACCATCGATTTTGAATCCCTTATGAGACAGGACGGAGATGCGGAGCCGAGGTTTTTTTCTTCGACAACCGGCAAGATAAGGCTTCCTCAACTGTTTTGTGCCATCACAACAACAAACGCTCAAACCCACAAGCTGATCAGGGATAATATTCACCTTTCTCCGCTTTACAGCGGGGCTATTAAGGGAACACCCGCGCGATACTGTCCTTCTCTGGAGGATAAGGTAATGAAGTTCCCTGAGCGTGAATCACATCAGGTTATTTTGCAGCCGGAAGGTTTGGAAACAGAGGAGATTTACGCAAGCGGTCTGGGTAATAGCCTTCCCCCGGATATTCAGTGGGCGATTGTCAGGTCCGTAAAAGGGTTGGAGAAGGCCGAAATCATGAGGCCAGCATATGCAATTGAATATAATTATTGTCTTCCTACGCAACTTTTGCCGACTTTGGAATCTAGGCAGGTTTCAGGGCTTTTTTTCGCAGGTCAGGTAAATGGTACTTCAGGTTATGAGGAGGCTGCCGCACAAGGTTTGTGGGCAGGAATAAATGCTGCATTAAAGGTTCAGAAGAGACCTGACTTTATTTTGGACCGTTCTGATGCATATATGGGCGTTATGGTGGACGACCTCATCACCAGGGGGACGGATGAACCGTATCGGATGTTTACTTCCAGGGCGGAATACAGGCTTTTATTAAGGGAGGACAATACGGAGTACCGGTTAATGGATAAAGCCAGGGAATTGGGCCTCATGAATAAAGAGAAATATGAGTCGCTAAAAGAAGAGGCACGACAGATCCGGGAACATTTTCAGCGGCTTGAAAAAACATATATAAAACCTTCTGCCAAGGTCAATAAAGTGCTCGATGAATGCGGCACCACACCCATTCAGGAAGCGACAAACCTTGCCGGCATACTCAAAAGACCTGAATTGAATGCATCGGCAATGGAGAAGATAGATCCCCAATGGCCATTATCAAGTCCGAGAATCGCAAAGCAGGTGGAGATACGGGTGAAGTACGATGGCTATATCAAAAGGCAGCTTCAGGAAATCAAACATTTCAAAGAAATGGATAAGATAAAGCTTCCTTTAGAGATGGATTATGACAAGGTCCCGGGTCTCTCCCACGAAATAAGGGGGAAGCTAAAACAGACCCGTCCTGTTACCCTGGCACAGGCTTCGCGTTTGCCAGGGATGACCCCTGCAGGGCTTTCCATCCTGATGGTTTTTCTTAAAGGAACGTCTCAAAAGAAAAAGGAGAAATCCGAGCCTCTTCCTTTAAAGGATCACTGACTTTACGCTGACAACATTTGGCAGCTTTTTCAGTTTGTCTAAAAGTTCCTCGCTAACCGGACTATCCACACGTAAAATGGAAACCGCCTTGCCGCCCGGTTTTTGCCTTCCGAACTGCATGCCGGCAATGTTTATATCATGCTGACCCAAAGTAGTTCCTATATTTCCTATCAATCCCGGTTTGTCTATATTGGAGAAAACCAGCATGTTTTCAGAGGGCACTATTTCCACGTCAAATCCGTTCAACTGCACAATCCTCGGATCAGTACGGTTAAAGAGGGTCCCTGATATGGAGTTTTCCTCTTTGTCTGTCTTGATCTTAATTGAGATTAGACTTGAAAAGGCCCCCATTACGCTTTCTTTGGTTTCTTCTATCTTGATCCCTCTGTCCTTGGCAGTGACCATGGCGTTTACATCGTTGATCTCTTCGTGCAATATGGGGCTGAGGAGTCCCTTAATGGCGGCCACGGTTATGGGAGCTATGTCGTAATTCAGTACTTCTCCGCTGTAATGGACCCAGAACTCGGTCATCCTTCCTTCGGATATCTGGCATAAAATACTTCCCATTTTTTCGGCCAGAACAATATAGGGTTTAATATTGGAAAGGACCTCTTTTGCAACACATGGAGCATTTAGGGCATTACAGACGGTATCATTTTTCAGCATGTCGACGATCTGGTTGGCAATGGCTATAGCCACTTTATCCTGAGCTTCTTCAGTCGATGCCCCGAGGTGAGGCGTCATGATAATTTGTGGTATACCATAGAGGGGGCTGTCATCGGGTGGGGGTTCGGTTGAGAAAACATCAAAGGCCGCTCCGGAGACCTTTCCCTGTTTTATAGCATCCACAAGGTCCTGCTCACTTACGATTCCGCCCCTGGCACAATTGACTATCTTTACTCCGTCTTTCATCTTTGTAATGGTTTCGGCATTTATCATATTCGCTGTTTCGGGGCTTTTGGGGGTATGAATGGATATGAAATCAGATCGATTGTAAAGCTCGTCCAGGTCCACCAGTTCCACTTCCATCTTCTGTGCTGCCTCGGTCGATATAAACGGGTCATATGCAATGACCTTCATCATCAACCCTCTTGCCCGTTTTGCAACTTCTGAACCGATCTTGCCCAGACCCAGTATGCCTAAGGTTTTGCCAAAGTATTCGGTTCCCATGAACTTCTTCTTTTCCCACAGCTTCTGCTTCATGGATGCATCTGCCTGGGGAATGTGACGACAGAGGGCCAAAAGCATCGATATGGCATGTTCTGCAGTGGTTATGGTATTGCCACCTGGCGTGTTCATAACGACTATGCCGTTTTGTGTGGCTGCCAGAGTGTCTATATTATCTACCCCGCTTCCGGCTCTGCCTATTACTTTCAGGTTTTTTGCTGCCTTTATAACCTCGCTGGTTACCTTGGTAGCGCTTCTAACAACAAGCGCGTCATATTCCGGTATGCAAGCGATTAATTCCTCGGGAGTCATACCCGTCTTTACATCTACCTGGATGCCCTCTGTTTCTTTAAATATCTCGACTCCCTTTGGGGAAAGCTTGTCACTGACAAGTACCTTCATCGCAATCGTCCTCCTATATTCTTTAGCTATTTTAGCTATTCTGACAAAAATACATTTTCTGCGGCCATGATTCCTGCACCAAGCTTGACAGGGATCCCTAATTCCTGCAAGGACATTTCCAGGTGTGCAATTGCAGAGAAGATATCGGATTTGTCAAAGTATCCAAGGTGAGCGATACGAAATATCTTCCCCTTCAGGTGATCTTGTCCACCCGCAATTATCATCCCATATTTACCTTTCATCTTTTTAATTATTTGACCGGCATCTGTCCCCTCAGGTGCATTTACGGCCGTTACAGCGTCTGAAGGTGAATCCTTTGCCAGAAGTTTCAGCCCAAGCGCCTCACACGCGGAACGGGTGGCCTCGGCAAGCTTGGAATGCCGTTTGAATACATTCGTGAGCCCCTCTTCCCTGATCATTTTAAGTGTCTCATTGAGGCCCACTATCAGAGAAACAGCGGGTGTATAAGAGGTCTGCCCCTTTGCCAGGTTCTTCTTTTCCTTTTTTAGATCCAGATAATACTTGGGGCAGGTCGATTTTTCCGCCAAATCCCAGGCCTTTTTACTCAAGCTTATGAAACCGAGCCCCGGGGGCAGCATCAATGCCTTCTGGGAGCCACTAACCAGCACATCGATACCCCATTTATCCATAGGCACATCCATAACCCCAATGCCTGTAATGGCATCCACTGCCAAAACGGTCCGGGGATAATTGGCAACAATCCTGGCAAAGGCTTCTATATCGTACCTTACGCCGGTTGAGGTCTCGCTCATGGTTGAATATACGGCCTTGACATCATTATTTTTTTTTAGATGATCCTCGAGTATTTTTGGGTCCAGTGCCTTTCCCCATTCCACATCTATATTGATTGGCTGTATGCCATAAGCGGTACAAAGCTCAGCCCATCTCTCCCCGAATTTACCTCCACGGATACATATGGCCTTGTCTCCGGGGGAGAGTATGTTTGATACGGCCGCCTCCATGCAAGATGTCCCGGAACCGGCAATTATCAGGACGTCATTTTCGGTCTGGAAAAGGTATTTCAATCCCTCCTGGACCTTATTGAATATTTCCGTGAATTCCGGGGTTCTGTGATGAATAATAGGTTGCGCCATGGATAATAAGGCTTCGGATGGAACAGGTGTCGGTCCTGGTGACAGGAGAAGTTTCTTTTGCATTATATTGACCTCCATTAATTAAATAATAATATCTTTAAATATTTACATTCCAGATTTAAAGTTAAGCTTAAAAAATAACAATTTTTATTGCAAATGTCAATATTTGGAACATTCTAATGGCAATTTTAATTTTTTCTCTTTTGGGATGAAAAACGGAGTTCTCCGGGAGGGCCTGAAAGAAAGATGTTTATAAAACCGGAATTATCCGGTTTGGGTAAAAGATTAGCGAATCCGCCTAATCTCTGGCGTAATCTGGGTAATACCTTTAATCCCACTTGTGTGTCAACAAAAAAGTCCTTTATCTGTTGTGCAAGCTTGACCTTGCCGGTTGCTGTCAGAGAAAGGTCCTCTCCCTGTATTTCAATCCTGTTTATATGTATATTCTCTTCTTTTATTAGGCCTTTGCCGTGGATAGTCTCAAAGCTGAATGCGGGAAACTGTTTCGGAATAACCCTTCCCCCTTCTATGTCAAAGGACCAGGTGCCGTCACTTTTAAGGATATCTTTATTTGGCCATTCAGCTTCTATCTCTCCCTCGAGAAGGCCGGTTACATGCATGCCTAACTGCTGACTAAGAAAAGGGAAATCCTGAATGGAGATATTTTTTATAGAGCCAGTCAGATATCTGACTGGCGAGCCAAAAAGATTTTGATCAATATCGGCCTTGACAATTCCGTCTCCTATTAAGAGCTCTCCCCTTATACCCAGCTTTCCTTTTAAAATTTTATAAAAATCCGGAGCAGCCTTGATCTCATCTATATTTATGGATAAAGGTTTATTCCCTTTTGATTCGTTAGAAAAGGTTAGCTCCAATCTTTTCATTTTTAGATTTGCGGGTAGTTTAAATGAAATATCCTTGATTAGGACTTCTCCTGGAAAATTTTGAGATAACGTCCTTTTTATTTTTTTCTCCAACATTTGGGTGGGAAATAAAATATAAGTGAATATCATGAATGCTGATAGAGTATATATGATAAAGAAGAGAATCCACTTTTTTTGCATGGTGATTTTCCGTTTTTTATTTTTCAGAATATATCCCTTGACATCTTGACCCCTTGAAGTATAAACGAAAGAATGTTAACATAATGGCTTTTATTATGTCAATCTATGCATAGCATTCAGGAGGAAGAAGAACATGTCCAGACGTTGTGATATTTGCGGAAAGGGCCCTGGAACGGGATTCAGTGTCAGCCATGCACACAATAAGACGAAGAGAAGATGGCTCCCGAATCTTCAGTCAATAAAGGTTTTAAGAAAAGGCAGTGTGTCGCGGATGAAGGTTTGCACCAAGTGCATTAAGGCAGGAAAGATCACAAAGGCAATATAGGAAGGTCAGAAACAGACAAATTCTATCTCATTCGTTCCACCTGCAGGATGCCTTGAATCCTGCGTATTGTATTGATTATTCTTTTCAAATGATCCAGGTTAGTGATTTCGATAACGAATTTACTGGTGGCAGTTTTATATTCGGTTGTCTTAACACTCGCAGAAATGATATTGCCTTTTTGATTGGAGATTGCTGCTGTAATCTCTGCCAGCAAGCCTCTCCGGTCTATTGACACAATATTTAGACCGACAGGAAAAGGCCTGTGGTCTTTGACATCCCATTCCACATCTATTTGCCGGTCTGAGCCCAGTCCGATGGATTGACTATTGGGACAATTAATCCTGTGCACGGTTACTCCTTTCCCCCGGGTTATAAAGCCCCATATGGGATCTCCCGGTACAGGATTGCAGCATTTGGCAAATCGGATCAAAACATCATCTAATCCCTTGATCTTAACCCCGCCTGTACTTTTTGAGGTTTTTCTGCGGGAGGCCTTTTGTTCGGAGGAGGTCTCTTTCTTTGACTTTAGTTTTTCCTGGGGGATGATGGCCAGAATGATCTGTTTTGGTGAGATCTTTCCGAATCCTATGTCCGCAACAAGATCATCTGTCCCCTGGTAGGAAAACTTCCGGGCGGCTTGTTGCAGGAGCCCTTCATGAAGGATTTTATTGTAATTTGTATCGTGTTTTTTAGCCTCTTTATCCAGGATGTCCCTTCCCAATGACAGGCTTCTTTCTCTTTCTTCGGTTTTTAGCCAGTGTTTTATCTTTTGCAGCGCCTTTGGGGATTGGGCAAATTTAAGCCAGTCCCTGCTTGGTTTGTGAGTTGTGGAGGTGTTGATTTTTATTACATCGGCAGTCTTGAGTTTGTAATTTAAAGGTACGATTTTGCCGTTTACTATGGCCCCGACACAATGGTTTCCTACATCGGTATGGATGCAGTAGGCAAAGTCAACGGGTGTGGCGTCTTGTGGGAGTCCTTTAACCTCACCTTTCGGGGTAAAAACAAAGACCTCATCCTGGAAAAGATCCACCTTCATTACACGAAGGAATTCATTGGGGTCCTTAAGTTCCTGGACCCACTCCATTAATTGCCTCAGCCAGACCAATTTTTGGTCATATTTACTATCGAGTTTACCTTTTTCCTTATAACGCCAGTGCGCGGCAATTCCCTCTTCAGCCGTCCGGTTCATCTCTTCGGTCCTTATCTGAACCTCAAGTGGTTGAATAGCCGGGCCGATTACTACAGTATGCAATGACTGATACATGTTCTGTTTGGGCATTGCTATATAGTCATCAAACTCACCGGGCACGGGTTTCCATAATGAATGAATAACTCCAAGAACAGCATAGCAGTCCTTCACAGACTGGGTGATTATCCTTATCCCTTTCTGGTCGAATATCTGGTCGAAAGGCAGCCCCTTTCTGTTCATCTTCTGATATATGCTGTAGACATGCTTTGGCCTGCCGTAAACCTTGCAGTCTATTGCGAAATTTTCAAGCTCTTTGACAATTATTCCTATGGCTTCCTCTATAACCCTTGTGGTTTCATCTTTTGTTTGTTCCAGCTTTTTTATTAAGTCAGTATAAGCTTCCGGTTCCAGATATTTAAAAGACAAATCCTCGAGTTCTGATTTAATCCTTGCCATTCCCAATCTATTGGCAAAAGGCGCATATATATCCATTGTTTCTTCTGCGATACGCCTTCTGCTTTCCTGATCAAGGTAATGGAGGGTTCTCATGTTGTGGAGACGGTCTGCAAGTTTTATGAGTATTACCCTGATATCCCTGGCAATAGCCAGTATCATTTTGCGATAATTTTCTGCCTGCTCGGCGGCGTGGCTTTCAAATGTTATTTGACTTATCTTGGTTAATCCGTCCACTATAAAGGCGATTTCACTGCCAAAAAATTCCTCTATCTCCTCAATAGTGGTCAGGGTATCCTCTACGGTATCATGAAGTAATCCCGCTGATATGGTAACTTCATCAAGTCTCATTCCTGCCAGTATACTGGACACCTCCAGAGGGTGAGTCAGGTAAGGGCCTCCTGATGCCCGCGTTTGTCCTTTGTGTACTTTAGCGGAAAAGATATAAGCCCTGTTTATGAGTCTTATATCAGTATCGGGTATGTAAGATCTTACCATCTCGGTTATATCTTCAATACGTATCATGGGGCTTTATATCCTTTAACATCAATTGAATCTGGTTTTTCCCCCGCCAGTTATTGATTTGCGGATAAAAAATGACATCCCAGATGTGGTCGAACGGGTATGATTTGATATGTTCCCAGATTTTGCGCATATTAAAACCTATGGCTTCATGTATGAACGGGCCTGATTTTAGATGAACCTTCAGATGGGCATCCTTCAAAAGGCGGGGCGGACCGGCCAAATATACCCCTCTAAGGCATAAAGAGGGCTCAGGGTTTTCACACCCGAAGGGTTCAAGAGTATTTAACTGATTTATAAGGGTGTGGTCAATGCTATCCGGATCCATTTCAGCATCGACGTCCATTTCCGGAACTAAATCCTCAATGATATATATTTCTTTAAGCAGCTTATTGGCCTTATGTCTAAAAGCAGGAATCATCGGTTCTTCTATTACTAATCCTGCCGCGCCGGCATGCCCGCCAAAATCCTTAAGAAGATTCTGACATCGCATTAGAAGGTTATAAATATGAATATGTGGTATTGAGCGCGCAGAACCTTTTCCCGTTCCTGAGTCTAAAGAGATGAGGATAGCGGGGCGAAAGAACTCTTCCACAAGTTTTTGGGCAACTATTCCAATTACTCCCGGATGCCAGTCTTTATGAGATAATATGATAATCATATTATCATCCATACTGAGTTCTTTATCGACCTTCTCGCGTGCCTCACGAAGCATCTTTTCCTCTATCTGTCGACGTTTCAGATTCTGTTGATTTAAAAAATTTGCCAGATATTCACCTTCTTCGGGTGACTTTGTTAAGAGAAGTCTTAATCCTTCTTCGGGTCCGTGTACCCTTCCGGCGGCATTGATCCTCGGTGCTAGCACAAAGCCGACCAAACCGGAGGTCATCTTCTTTTCTTTAATGCCTGATACTTCCCTGAGTGCTATTAAACCAGGCCGTTCTGTTTGATCCAGGACTTCCAGGCCAAATTTTACGATTGCTCTGTTTTCCCCTGTGAGCGGCATTATATCCGCTATTGTGCCAAGGCAAACCAGATCCAGATATTTATTCAATATGGCAGGCCAAAATCCTATCTGGTTGAAGCTAATCTGTCTCCCCTGTCTGGAAAGAGTCAATGCCTGAATAAGTTTCAATGCTACTCCCACACCTGCCAAATGTTTATAGGGATACGGGCATTCAGCTTGTTTGGGATTGATGATTGCCAGCGCCAGAGGAAGTGTTTCCGGTGAATGGTGATGATCTGTGATAATAAGATCAATGCCTTTCTTATATGCATGCCCGGCAGCTTCATGATCCGAGATGCCACAGTCTACAGTGATGATTAATCGTGCCCCTTCTTTATGCGCTTTTTCCACGGCCTTTTTTGTTAGTCCGTATCCGTCCTTGATGCGGTTGGGAAGGCGCACCCGAACCCTTCCTCCGCAGTTTGTCAAAAACTCTGTAAGGATAGCAGCCGCGGTTATGCCATCAACATCATAATCGCCATAAATAACTATTTCTTCGCCTTTTTTTAATGCGTCTTCCACTCTTTCCACAGCCACGGACATGTCTTTTAAAAGGAAGGGATTATGCATCTGGGCTAAATCCGGTTTGAGAAAGGCATTTATGTCTTCACGATTTTCAAGCTCCCGGTTGAGGAGGATTTGGCAAACAATAGGATGAAGGTTTGTATCCTTTGACAATTGTTCTATCTTATCCTTAGAGGAGGATGCCTTTAATTTCCACCTTAACGGGGTCATCCGTCGGACCTCTCTTTGCCTGTATCAAAACTGCCAATGATCTTGGATATGTCATCGATGCCGGATTCGTCCAGGAACGATTCGATCCCTTCCAGAATCTTCACCGGACACAACGGGTCCACAAAGAGGCCTGTGCCTATTTGCACGGCTGTGGCACCCAGGATCAGGAATTCCAGGGCATCTTCATGGGTTATAATGCCTCCCAATCCTATTACCGGGATATTTACCGTTTTCAATGCCTCCCATACCATGCGAAGGGCTACAGGTCTGATTGCAGGTCCTGAAAGCCCCCCCGTAATATTAGCAAGCACCGGGCGCCTGGTTTTTATATCTATCTTCATTCCAAGGAGGGTGTTAATCAGGGAAAGGGCATCTGAGCCGGCATCCTCAGCAGCCTTTGCTATTGGGCGGATGTCCGTTACATTCGGAGATAGTTTTGTAATCAACGGCAACGGCGTTGCTTCTCTAACAGCCTTGGTCACCTGATATGTGCTTGACGGGTCAGTACCAAATGCCAGCCCTCCCTGATTGACATTGGGACATGATACGTTTATCTCCAGGGCACAAATTCCGGGATAGTCTGAAAGCCTTTTGGACACTTCCCTGTACTCGTTTAAACTATGTCCGTAAATATTCACGATGATTCGTGTGTCATAACCTGCCAGTTTAGGAAGATATTCAGTAACGAACCTATGCCAGCCGATATTTTGGAGGCCGATGGCATTAAGCATGCCCGAAGGTGTCTCTATGATCCTGGGCGGGGGATTTCCCGGCCGGGGCTCCAGTGAAATCCCCTTAATGATGATTCCTCCCAACAGGTTTTGATCAAGATACGGGGCATATTCAATCCCATAACCGCAGGTGCCTGAAGCAAGAAGCACCGGATTTTTGAATGTCATTCCTGCAAAAGAGACCGCTAAAGAAGGCATCGTTCCTCTCTTTCGATGTTTGGCCAGTCCAGGTCATTGGCTTGAAATACCGGTCCGTCAATGCAGACCCTTTTATAGATCTTATTAATGGAAGAGGATGTATCTGCCGCCCTGACCACACATCCCTGGCATGCGCCGACACCGCATGCCATCCTTCGATCCAATGAGACCTGGCAGGGAATCCCCCTGGATATGCATTGTCGGGCTACCTTGGCAAGCATTCCGGTTGGCCCGCAGGCAAAAACCATGGATTTTTTTTTCAGACAATGTTCCAGAGCCTGATCGAGATTATCAGTGACAAAGCCCTTAATTCCCATTTTCCCGTCTTCTGTATAAATCGATGTTTCCATTCCCAGGCCTTCGAATCTTTCCAGGGCCAGTATATGCTCAGACAACTTTGCGCCTATAAGGATTCGGGCCGCCGGATGACCTTGTTTTTTCATAAGACATTCTGCCAGATAGGGCAGGGGAGCTACTCCGATTCCACCTGCTACGATCAAAGCGTATTCTATGGATTGGGTTATTTCAAAACCGTTTCCGAGCGGGCCGAAGACTTCTAAAGAATCTCCCGGCCTCATCCGCGATAGGAGCCTCGTGCCATTGCCGATAACCCGGTAAAGGAAATCCAGTCTGTATGTATTCCCCTCTTTTTCACGAAAATAAGAATGAAGACTCAAAGGGCGGCGAAGAAGCGGGTCCGTGCAGGTACTACACCTGATCATATAGAATTGCCCGGGTTTGGGCCCGGGATGATCTCCTTGTTGATTAATGGAGATCATATAGTGATCCGGTGCTTTTTTAGTATTCTGTATGATAACGCCCATTCATCGTAACTCCTCAAAATCCCAGTGGCATCTTGAGAAAAATTGCAAATTTTAAAATGCAAATTTTAAAATGCAAAATAATGTATTCCTTAAATTTTCATTTTTCATTTTGCAATTTGATATTTGCATTACCTACACGTAAACCACACGGTTTTTGAGTAGGCACCCATTCATCCTCCCTGATGTTTATCTCAAAAACAGCTTCACCTTATTTTTGAGCGAGCCCTTAAGAAGAGAATAGCCTATGGATTCAGAAGAGTCAAATAGGAGATGCATAAAAGATTTTTTTATAAAAAAGCCCGCTTGAAGAGATAAAAACTTCAACCGGGCTTTGAAAATTCGAAACTATTTTTTAATTACCAACCGAGATTAACGCCTCCGTAGGTAGCACCTGATGCGCCACCAGTGAAAGTTCCGCCGCCGCCGACAGCACCACCGCCGGCAAAACCGCCGCCGATGGCGCCACCGCCCCAGCCTCCGGAAACAACGCCAAATGATCCGCCGGAAGGAGCAGCACCCCAGCCGGCAAAAGCGCCACCAGAGAGGCCTGTAGAGGCAGCGGTAGCACCTCCGGTCCATCCGCCGTATGGAGAAGCACTAGTAGCAAAACCAGTACCAACATAGCCGGCAAAAGCCGGATTGGTAAGGCCTGAAGAGGCTGCTATCGCAGTGCCTACCGCGGGTACAAGTGAAGATGGTATTTCTTGTACCACATTATAAGCTGAAGTGAAGGGGCCGGTCCCTACAGTACCTGCTTCCTGATAACTTATATCCCCGGCAAAGAAATAGTTCGTGCCGCCCTCACTATTTGCGTTGTAATAGCTGGCAACAGGAATGAAGGGCATCCCTTCTTTTGTGTAGGCATAAGTATTGCTCAACATCCTGTCCATAGCAGCGGTTTCAGAACCATAGGTCAGAAGGTTCATTGTGCCTGCTGTAGCTGGACTAAACCCAACCATATTGAACGCAGTAGGCATTCCAAATGCCGCATGTGCAATACTTGTACCTCCACCAGCTAGCCCATAAGCCGTATTAATATCCGTGCTATAATGCGTCCAGGGGGTCGTTAATGAGCTGCCCAGGTGTTGAGTGCTACCCATCAGAGACATGGAATAAGATGTGTCAGATGAGAAACCTGAGACCGGAGTGGAATAGTTTATATATTTACCGCCGGTCGTATAAAAGGGATCTCTGTAATAGCCCTGACCCTGGTTAAGGCTGACGCCAAAAATATTGTTATAAGACATGCTACTGGCTGCCGCCTGAGAAAATGTGTCAGCATATTGCATTGAAGTGGAGCCATAGGCCGCGAATGGATTTGTAAATGTGTTGGTCTGGCTTCCGTATGTGGTGAAAAGGTCACGATAATATGTTGAATTCAGTGTTGAGCTTGTTAAGGGGCTCACCTGCGCTACTGAGACATTTTGACTAATAGGAATAACACCTAAGCCTAAACTTAAATAGGGATTTATTTGTGCATACCCGGAAATCTGAACTGAAACAATAATACCAAAGCACAAAATGAAACTGATATATAAGACTTTCAAAAACCTTTTCTCTCTCATAACCTTTCTCTTCTCCTTTCTGTTTTAAAAACAGAGATGGTTCTTAGAAATGAACATCTATTCACCTCCCTCAATTAATTAAATATAGTTCATCCCGTATCAAATAGACGAAGATTTAATTTTAAAAATTACGTTATAAAAGACACAATTATACATCTATATAAAATGATAATATAATTTAATTGTAATTTCAATTATTCGGTTTTCTCTTCAGGGGTCTGGTTAAGATCGGTTAAATATACAAGACCGAATCTTCGTATAGAAAAGGATTCAGCCCAGATATTGAAAAGAAGATCTTGGGGGTCAACCCTTGAAATTTGGACTTCATTGGCAATTAGTCTTTATTAATAAGTTTAATTAATAAATTAATTTTATTATATTAACTTTATAATGTCAAGGGTTGACCCCGAATGAATCGCTTGTTGTGCCAATCACTTTCGATTTTCTATCTAAAAATTCTACAACTTCAGGCCATTCAACTTATTAAAGTATTTACTCACTATTCAAACATTATTGTGGAGTATATTTTGCTGTGCTGAACACACCGATTACATAATATCCTGCTGTGCCGGTAATACTGAATTGTCCTGAGATACCTGTATCGGTTATAGTGAGTTTATTCGTATTGAAATACCAGGTATACATCCCTTTGATATTTTGGGAATCCTCTCCCGAATCTAAATCACCAGAATCTTCCTTTCCGGGATAATAGAAATAACGTGCCTTGAGATATCTGGTTGCCTGATCGATCCACCCGGTAAGTTCAACCTCATCAGATTCACCAGTCCAGTTTCCGGGCCAACCCTCCGGCTGTGGATCCACATCCCAACTCGTAATTTCTATTGTTCCTTTAACGTTACCTCCATTAGAAGCCTGTTCAGTGATATGAAAGCGAATGTCCCCGGACATGGTGATTACTATCTGGCCATTAGGATCGGTTACCACTCCTTCATTAGGATCGGTTGACCATGCCTCCCAGGTGCCTGCCCAGTATCCTTTTGCATTAGGTAAATCCACAGTTGTAGTATCATCATCGTCGTCGTTGCTATTCCCTCCGGTGTTTGGATAGTAAGTACCCGAATTGTATTGATAAGGATTGTAAGGATTGTAAGGATTGTATGGATTGTATTGATAATTATACTGGTAGTAAGGATTAATATTCATTCCGAATAGTGAACGGTTTTGTTGCAACATATTTATAGGCATAAAAGGATTGTAAGCCATTCCCGCATTATATGCACCTAAAAATCCCTGCTGCGGTAAAACACCCGAATAAGGTGTCATGTTGCCATAAGGAACGGCAAATGGATTTGCATAAGGATTTGCATATCCCTGAGCGGAGTTGATAGCAAAGGGTGAACCGGCATAGTATTGTTGATATGCATTTGAAGGGGCGAACATATTTTGCATAGGACCATAAAAAGGCCTGCGTTTGTTGTTAGGCGGCAATTTTGTTTTTTTGCCTGTTTTTTTAACTTAGGCCGGATTTCGACCTAAGTTCTCCTGCTGGATGGGGTAGGGTAGGAGAGTCTGCCTTTTACCTGTTATTA
>JBLIRS010000050.1:0-13992 GCA_049472415.1 bacterium
CATAAATTATACTCTTTATACATGAGATTTTAATTGTTTAAAAAATGTAAACTTTTTCAATGCTAGCGGGGTCAGGCCTTGAAATATTGACAAATTTATTATTTGATTTTTTCTAATTGTTCCCTGGCCATCCCTGCCTGTTCAGATTGAGGATAATGTAAAATCAGGTCTTCAAAGATTATCCTTGCTTCCTCTTTCTGGTTGAGCTTCAGAAAAGAGAGGGCTTGTTTGAAAAGGGCGGAAGGAACCTTGTCCCCAGAAGGATATTCGTTTTTAACCCTCTCATATTCAAGGATGGCCTCTTCATATTCATTCTTTCTGTAATGACATTCACCTATCCAGAAGCGAGCATTATCGGAAAATTTTCCTTTTGGAAACCTCTCAAGAAAGGAGCTGAATTGCTCACGCGCTTTATCGAATTGTCCCTGTTTAAATGTATCATATGCCAGATTATAAAAAGATTCCTCATTTAAATCCTCCATATTAAAGGCAGGCTGAGAGGACTTAATCGTCTGCTGCGCATCTTGAACTTCATTTATCTGTTTAGAGATTTTTTTAACGGCGCTATCCATCCTTTCAAGGTCCATACGGATCTTTTCATTCCCGCTCAAAGTATCGGAAATGGACCGGTCTAATAACTGTCTATAATCTTCCAGCTTTGCCTCCAGTGTCATAATCTGTTCCTGAACGAACTTTATCTGAGTATCCATATCAGCAATACGTGTAAACAAACCCTGTAATTCATTTTCAAGGTTTGAATCCTTTTTCCTCAGTCCTTCAACTGTACTCTTGAGACTTTCAGACCTTTCGGCCTGATCATGGATTCTCTTGTTTGTTAGGACAAGATCCTGGGTGGACGCACAACCGCAGAATAAGATGCTTATAAATAAAGGCGTAAAAACCAGGAATTTTACCGAACAGAAAAAATTACATAAAAAGCCTAATCTTGAATAGTGTTTAAACATATTGTATTAATTTTTTGTCAAAATAATAAAATGGGCCCTTCTATTCTTGGCCCAGGCTTCTTCAGTGCTTCTTGTGTCTATAGGCATTTCCTCTCCGTAGCTGATTGTCGATAAAGTTTCATCCGAGACCCCCAGGGATGTTAAATAATTCTTGACACTGGCAGCCCTTCTCTCACCAAGTGCCAGATTATATTCCTTTGTTCCTCTTTCATCGCAGTGGCCTTCAATCTGAATAATGCTTTTGGGCATTTCTTTCAGGATGTTAGCGTTTTCTGCCAGAATTTTGCGGGCTTCAGGGGTAATATCATAGCGGTCAAATTCAAAATTACAGTCTTTAAGTAAAGGTGTTTCCATAAATTCACCTTCGATACCCTGGTAGGTTTTTTTGCTGATGGTTGAATCAATCTTTTCCGTGTCTATTTTTGAAGGGGACTCTTTAAAAAATTCCTCCTGTTTTTGAGGTGATTCTTCAAGCGTCTCTACCGGCGGCAAACTGGCCAGTTCTTTTTGTTGAACAGGGGCACATCCCTCAAAAAAACAAATCAATAATAAAAGAGCAAAGATACCTGCAAGATGCTTAATTTTGTTAGAAAACATTAAAATACCTCCTTTCAAAAATGGATCAAATAAATGCACATTTTTCTTTCTTGTCCTGACCATGTTTTATGTTTACAAAAAATAGGGAGACCAATCTGGCTCTGTTTCCTCGAATTCAGAGGAGGTGATCTGCCTGAGATTGGCTCCGTTGGCATTGATACAGTAAATGTCAGGATTGCCTGAACGGTCAGAGCTGAAGGCAATAAAGCGCCCATCCGGAGACCATGTCGGGTCCTCGTTATTACCTGAACTTCTCGTTAATTGTCTTAAGTCTTTGCCGTCAGATGTACAGGTAAAAATATCAAATTTTCCGTTTGTCATACCACAGAATGCTATGCGATCCCCAAGAGGAGACCAGTCCGGTGAAGCATTATAATTACCTTTATAGGTTACCCTGTTGAGGTCCCTTCCATTCGACCTGATTGTATAAATCTGTGGGCTGCCGGAACGGTCTGACATAAAGGCCAGCATCCGCCCATCCGGGGACCATGTCGGGGATGACTCATTTCCGCCTCTGGTAGTTAAAAAGACCGGATTATCTGTTTTCAGGATATCTATGATTGCTATTCCGGTTCTGTCACCTCTGCGCAACATCAAAGCGATCTTTGTGCCGTCCGGGGACCAGGCAGGGGCGGCGTTTACTCCATCCCTTGAAGACAGTATAGTATAATTCTTTTTTGAAAGATTATATACATAAAGATTTGGATTTCTTTTTCGAAAACATGTATAAGCAATATTTTTACCATTTGGGGACCACTCAGGAGACAGACAGATGGATTCGTGTCTGGTTATCATATTCAATCCAAAGCCATCAAAATCGATATCATAGATCTCCTTTATTCCGTTTCGATTCTTTGTAAAAGCTATTTTGGTATGGGAAACTCCCACTTGGCCGGTCAGATGAAATGTTATCTCATCGGCCATTCGATGTGAAATATTCCTTATTTCTTCCGTGGATCCTCCATATTTAAGACCGGTTACAAATGATTGCTCGACAAGATCGAAAAGTCGGAAAAAGGCTTCTATTCTGTCTTCTTTTCTAATTACACCCCCGCTTACAAGTGCTTCACTTGGGTGATTCGTCCATGGAGTAAGATCAACAGAATCGGGATCCTTCAATGATTCCAATGCTCCGGGCGGAAAAGACTCCGGTCCGCTTACCTTGAAGAAACCGGAAATCCGGAGATCGTTTACCAGGATATCCCTTATCTGGTTTGCTATGGTCTGATTTACACCACCGGAGAATGAAAATGGCGCTATCGCAATGGGAAAAGGAACAAGCTCCGGACCAAAGATATCAATCCTGATACGACGGCCCCAGGAATTTGAGATAAAAAAACAAAAAGAGAGTAATAAAAATAAAACAAAAAGCTTATAAGTTTTCTTTAACATGTTTTCCATATTTAAAAAAATATATTCGTAAAGATCACATTAATTTTTATCTATTATTTATTTTATCTTTGAAAAGTCAAATTTTTTTTCTTATTATTTACATTTACATCGATAAAAGATTATCCCATTTCCTCAGGATGAAATCTTACTTCGAACTCCAGTTCTTCTTCCTTCAAATCCAATGGAGGAGGAGGAAAAGGAGCGGTCTTTTTAATTGCCCTTATAATCGACTCATCATAATGATTAAAACCGGAGGTTTTCTCGAGCCTCACATCTGCCAACTCCCCTTTGGGATTTAAGCGTATCACCAATATAGCCTCAACATTTTCCATATCCTTCGGAAACGTTTGGATAGTCCAGTTGCTTTTAATAAGATGGTATATTTTTGCAGCATAGATTTGCAGTTGCCTTTCAACAAATTCTTTCGATTCTTCAGAATCCCCTTCTTTTTCTTTAGAGGCCAAAGCCCTTTTCCTTTTAATCTCTTCTATGGCCTGGCTGACCTTTTTTTCTTCATCTTTCTTTATGGCTTGTTTGTTTGCTTCTTCATTAACCTCTTTTTGTTCCTTTTTTACAGGGGGCTTTTCTTTTTTTATCTCTTTTTTTACCGGCACCCCCTTTTTTGGTTCCTGAGGCTTTTGGGAAACCTTTTTGGGGATGACCTCAGGCTTTGGTTTTTCTGCTTTTTTTACAAGACGTTCCTGTTTTTTGGGAGGCAATTTCGTCACCTGAGGTTTAGGGGATGATTCGGCTATTTCTATAAGCCGTATAGGATAAATGATTTTATTATTTTTAAGTCTTGACCTCCATAGAAGAAGCTCTCCTCCTGAAAGCCCTAACAGATGAATTCCTAAGGATATGATCATGGCCTTTTTTATGGGCGTCATTTTTGTATTATTAGATTTCATTTAAACAAATACCCGATCAAATTATCATTGAGTATTACCTCTTTAACAGGTATGCTGTAGCAAAACTCAACTTGCTCTCTGAAATCATATTGATTATACAACAACATTAACTGAAGTGACAAGGCGCGTTAGAGCATTTAGAAAAAATCATGTTTTGTATTTAAAATTCGTTTAAAACCAAATTATTTAACTTTACGGTGATCATGATTGAATATTCTATTGAATTGACAAAAAAAAACTTCTATGATACGTTTTTCATTAATGATATAATATATTATATTAAATAAAATCTTAACAAATTTATTAATGATTTGAATTAATTAAATCTTCTATCGGATAGGAGGAATTAATGTTATCCATAAAAAAGATTCTTTTGCCAACGGATGGTTCGGATTATTCCTTTGAAGCCTTGCGGTATGTCAGTTCCTTTGCCAGACAATTCAATATTACTGTATATATTATGACGGTAATCGAAATACATCACAGCATCTATGATGTATATGCAGACGAAATAACACTGGATCTCCAGGAATCCAAGATTGCCACACTTGTAAATAAAAGGCTGGACGAAACAGAATTAAAGGCTAAGGACCTTGGGATTAATGAAATTGTCAAAATAACCAAGTTTGGAAGCCCCTATCAGGAGATCGTAAATGTGGCAAATGAAAAAGCCGTTGACCTGATTGTTATGGGAACACACGGACGGTCCGGAATAGCACATTTTCTCATAGGAAGTGTTACAGAGAAGGTCATCAGAACCGCTCCTTGTCCTGTATTGGTTGTAAGACCCAATGTTCATGGGATGATATCAGAAAACCCCAATAAGTAAATCAAAAGATATCATAAAGAAGGGCTTAAGATAATAAAGACAAAACATTGTGCTCTATTTTTCAAGGATTTTTATAGTCAGATAATATGGCTTTAAATTCCAGTCTCTTATCTTGAGTCTTACACCGTCTTTAATCCCTGAAGGTATATCTATCCTGTATTTTCTGACCTCTTCTTTATTTTTAATCGTTATTGACTTAGTTGTTCCCTCTATTGCTTCCTGATTTGTAATCTCAAGATATAATCCCGGACATCTTTTATCCTCAATGCCATCATCACCCGTTTCAATTGAATCCCAAAAATCCTTTGCTTGTTTAACGGTCTTGAAAAAACCGGTTTTCAACCTATCCATAAGTATATTAAGGATGTTAGATTGTCCGGGTTGTGTTATATTGATAAAATGTTTATTACCATCTTTCATTTTGTCACGAACAAGAACTCCATATGCCTCTGTGATCTTTTTGAATTTTTCAAGCGCCATCCTGTCTCCCGGATTCTTATCGGGATGATATGTATGCGCAAGTCTGCGATAAGCGGTTTTGATCTGTTTCTCATCCGCATCCTGGCCCAAACCCAGTAACTGATAATAATCTTTAAAAGACTCGTAATCTGAATCGTGCATATTGATAAAATTATATAGTTCAATATATTTGCATCTTAAGGATTTATTGATCAATTTTACCATTATTTATATAGTATAACAATTGATCTGGCATATGAGCTATGGTAATATGCTATAAATTTTACAGATGTAATAATGATCGGAAGTTAATAAGTGATAAGATTGAAAAAAAGTTATTGAAGGGATCATCTAAATAGACTGATCATAACTAAAAAAATTAATTAATCAGGGAGGGATGAAAATGAATATAAGAAAGCCGGCAGTATCAGGGCAATTTTATCCGGGAAATCCCAACAGGCTTTCAGATGAAATAGAAAGGTTAATAGATCCAACGATAAAGAAAAAAAAGGCAATCGGAATTGTCTCTCCTCATGCCGGATATATTTATTCAGGTCAGGTTGCGGGAATGGTATATTCCAGCGCAGAGATACCTGAATGCGTCATTATTTTGGGTCCAAATCATACGGGATATGGGCCAGAGGCTTCTATCATGGATACGGGCAGTTGGCAAATGCCCATGGGAACAGTAAAGATCGATCAGGAAATAGCACAGACTATACTTGAAAATTCGGATATCATTCAATCCGATACATCGGCACAAATGCTGGAGCACTCGATAGAGGTACAAGTCCCTTTTCTTCAATATTTTAATCCCGATGTGAAAATAGTTCCCATAGTTTTGAGCGGATATAATTTTTCAATGTGTCAATCTATTGCTCAATCCATAGTAAATGGTATTCAAAGCAATAATAAAGACGCTCTTATTGTAGCAAGCACAGATCTCACCCATTATAAATCCCAAACAGAAGCCAATAAAAACGATCGGAAAGTAATCGATAAGATATTGAGTCTTGACGCCCGGGGGCTCTTAGAGCTGGTTATTCAGGAAGAAATCAGCATGTGTGGTGTAATTCCGGTTACAACGATGCTTCTTGCCGCAAAGAAATTGGAAGCTAAAAAGGGCACCCTTGTCAAATATATGACATCAGGGGATGTCTCCGGAGATTTCAGCAATGTGGTAGGATATGCCGGTATCGTTATTGGCTGAATAACTTAAAGGTAATAAATTACAAAACCCTTTATAACGAAAGGGGAAATTATTATATATATAAAAAACAGGCAAACAAGATCTTTACAAGTCCTGATTTTTTTTATTTTATTTTTTTGTTATTCAATCTCCTCAAAACTTGCCAAAACCATCGCGATGTCTCCTATTTATAATAAAACCGTTGACATGCGAGTCGAACAAATCCTTGCAAAAATGACTGTCGAGGAAAAAATAGGACAGTTATTTCTTGTATACTTTAAAGGCCCTTTATTATCCTCCGGTCTCAAGGAAATTATAAACAAATATCATGTGGGAGGCTTAATACTTTATACAGTTTCCGAAAATATCAAAGATCCCGTTCAGGTGGGAAAACTTATAAATGCTGTCCAAAAAGAGGCAATGAATCATGGTGCGCGCATCCCTCTTTTTATATCCATAGATCAGGAAGGCGGCCGGGTTGTTCGCTTAACGGAAGGAGTGACAGTATTTCCGGGTAATATGGCGATAGGAGCGACAGGCTCTTTGAAAGCCGCGCGCTTCATGGCAATGATTACCGCCAAGGAGCTCAAAGCCCTGGGAATCAATATGAATTTTGCCCCGGTCATAGATGTGAATAATAATCCGGACAATCCTATCATAGGCACACGGTCCTTTGGGGCCTCTGCCGAGAAGGTGGCCAATTTTGGAGGTGTTGAAATCGAAACATACAGGATATATGGAATCATTTCAACGGCCAAGCACTTTCCCGGGCACGGAGACACAACCATAGACTCTCATATCGGTATTCCGGTTATCCCTCATGGATTGGATCGATTACAATCCATTGAGCTTTTACCCTTTCAAAAGGCCATTGACGCCGGTGTACCGGCCATAATGACCGCGCATGTTGTAATCCCCGCATTGGAAAAGGAAAAAGGGCTCCCTGCAACCCTGTCTTATAATATCTTAACAGGGCTTCTTCGTCAGAAAATGGGTTTTGAAGGTCTGGTTATAACAGATTCACTTGGAATGGGAGGTATAGTCAAAACCTTCAGTATCACAGAAGCGTCGGTCCTTGCCTTGAAGGCAGGGGCGGATATTTTATTGTTCGGTGCGGATAAACATTTCGGACCGGAAGATCAGATCGTTGTATACAGGCATATCCTATCCCTGGTTTATTCAGGGGAAATTCCCATGGGACGTATTGATGAATCCGTGAGAAGGATATTGAAGGCAAAGGTTCAATACGAGCTCTTCGATGAGGTGAAAGTAAATATTGATGAGATCCCGCAAAAGGTCGGAACAGAAAAGCACCTTGAGCTTGCCGGATCAATAGCAAAGGACAGCATCACCCTCATAAAGGATGAAAATGTATACATCCCTGTTAATTCGGAAGAACCAATATTGATAATATGGCCTCAAATTGATAATAGTCTTGAAAATTACTTTAATATTTATCATCTAAAAACGGAATCAATTTCATTTTCCCTTGATCCTGATAATTCAGAGATTGATCATGCTGTTTCAACTTCAAAGGATTACACTCGACTGATTGTCGGCACATATGATGTAGGAAAACACCCTTCACAGGAAATGCTTATAAAAAAACTCTACAGGGCCAATTCTGAGATGATAGTTGTTTCAATAATGGCCCCCTATGATCTTTTATTTTTCCCGAAGATCCCATGTTTTTTAGCAACATACGGAACAAATCCTTTAACATTGAACGCCCTTGCCAGGGTACTCGTTGGTCTGGAAAGGCCCGGAGGGAAAATTCCGGTTGAATTACCCGGACTCTTCCCTATCGGTTACGGATTATAGAAAAAAAAGGGGACGGTTCTATTTTTTTCCTTGGGGAAAGATTATTGTAAATTCAGCACCCTTTCCCTGAAAGGGGGATAATGAAATTTTTCCGCCATGCTCTTTGATAATGGTGTTTACAATAAAAAGCCCGAGGCCTGTACCGCAGTCCTTATTTTTAGTAGTATAAAAAGGCTCAAAGATCTTTTCTGCCATCTCGTTGGAAATACCGGGGCCATTATCCCTGATCCTGATAGAGACATTATCATCATCTAATGGATTTACATCGATGTTAATTTTGCCTTTATGGTCCGATATGGCGTCACACGCATTATCAATGAGATTTACAAAAACCTGTGAAATCTTCTGAGGATCACAATATATCTTCAAATCTTGAGAGCCGGTCAAGTCTATTGTTATTCCTCGAGTCTTAATCTTATGACTTATAAGATAGAGAGAATCATTTATAATATCTAATAAAGGTATTTGTTCTTTTTGTATATCAGTCTGTCTGGAATATGCCTTAAGGCTTTTAACCAAACGCGAAATTCTGTCGCATCCCTCCTGAAGATATTTCAGCCATTCATCCACTTCCTTTACATCCTTGACAAGATAACCGGTCTTATCCTCTTCAGCATGTCTTTCCAGTATGGAGCGGGAGTTGTTCCAAAACAATTCCAAAAGTTTGGTATTTCCCATAACATAGGATAAAGGACTATTAATCTCATGAATAATGGCCGCTGAAAAGGTACCCATCGTAGCAAGACGGTCCGCATGGACAAGCTGACGGGTCCTTTCCTCAACCATCTGTTCCAGTTGTGTAGCGTAATCCCGTATGGTAAGATGCGTCTTCACTCTGGCCAAAACTTCCCTTGCGTCAAAAGGCTTGGTAATATAATCAACGGCTCCCAGCTCAAATCCTTTGGTCTTGTTTTCTGTACCATGCAACGCAGTAATAAAAATCACCGGGATATCCCTTGTCTGGCTATCCTTTTTGAGTTGAGTGCATACCCCGTATCCGTCGGTCCCGGGCATCATGATATCCAAAAGGATGAGGTCAAATTTAGCGGATTTCATATGTGTAAGAGCTGCCTCGCCATCTTTGGCAAACCCCAATCGATAACCTGCTTCTTTTAAAATGTTTGCCAGCACCTGAATATTATGAGGCACATCATCGACAATTAAAATTTTATGCTCTTTCTTCATATCTCTAATCATTGTATATTTCCTTATATTTTTTTCCTATATAATAATTTAAGTTCTTTTATCAATTCAGGATAGGCATCCAGAGTGGCGCACATCCTTTCAATATCGAAGCTGTTTACATGTAAGGCCAAATCTTCGCCGAACTCCTGAAGGGTTTTTATTGAATAGATGTCTCCAAGCTCTTTTATTTGACTGCCAAAATTGGCGATATCATCAAAAAGGCCCTTTTGGTGCGCAATCTTCCATGAATCCATAAACTCATTTTCCAATTTCTCTATTATTTCCGGAAGCTTTACTATAACTTTAGGGTTTATTTTATTCGTTAAGTCCTTTTTTAATTTTTTTACCTGTTGATTAACCTCGCTTTTTATCCTTGCAGAATATTTAAGAAATCTTGTCAATTCCTTATACAGATCCGATATCTGGAAGGGTTTTACTAAAAATCCGTCAAATCCGCTCTGCATGATTTTTTCTTTGTCCTTTTTCATTCCTGAAGCAGTTAAGGCAATAACCGGGATGTCTTTAAGTTCGGGATCTTTCCTGATTTGGCTTGTTGCTTCGTATCCATCCATCACTTGCATTTTGATATCCATTAATATTGCATCCGGATTGTATTCCCTGGCAAGCGAAATCGCCTGTTTACCGTCTTCGGCCTCTAAAATTTTGATATCCGTGTACCTAAGATATTCCTTTATCAATTTGCGGTTTAAAGGGATATCCTCCACAATAAGCAGGGTAGCCTTTTGAAATTTTATATCCTTAAAACTAAATGATTTCTTTTCATTATCTTTATCAGAAATAATATCCGTTAATGGAATTGATACATCCTTTAGTAATATCTCAAAGATACTCCCCTTTTGTAAAATGCTTTTAACAGATATAATGCCCCCCATCATTTCAACCAGCCGTTTTGAAATGGTAAGCCCCAGTCCGGTCCCCCCATAGATTTTGGTGCTTTGTCCATCCTGTTGTTTGAATTCTTCAAAGATGGTATCCAGTGAGCCAGGAGCAATACCGATTCCTGTATCTTCAACCGTTATCTTTAGATCAATCTTTCCTGAATAATCCTTTTTAATAATCTTTTGGGCCAGGAGCTTTATATATCCCTTTTCTGTAAACTTAACTGCATTTCCTACCAGATTAAAAAGAACTTGTCTTAAGCGGACCTCATCCAAAATCAAATTTTCAGGAAGATCAGGGTCAATCTCCAATATCAAGCGAAGCCCCTTATCCGCAATGTTTTGGGAAAATATATGTTCGATTTCAGAAAATATAGTAAAGGGATTTACCACATCAAGCTGAAGCTCCATTTTCCCGGATTCAATTTTAGAAAGATCAAGGATATCATTAATAAGTATCAGCAAACTCTTTCCGCTTGACTTTATGGTTTCAAGGTAAGTTTTTTGTTCCTTGTCTGTAATTCGTGAAACCAGTAAATCCGTGAAGCCAAGTATGGCGTTCATAGGGGTTCGGATCTCATGACTCATATTCGCTAAAAATTCACTTTTAGCCCGGCTGGCTGCCTTGGCATCAATAGCAAGCTGCTCTGCGCGGTTAAGGGCTTCCTGCAAAGCCTTTTGCTGATTTTTCAATTTGGCTGTCCGGTCAGCTACCATTTCTTCCAGATGATTTCTGTGGTTTTCCAGCTCATTTTCACGTTTCTTGATTTCATCGAGCATCTCATTAAACCCGTCAATAAGGGTCCCAATCTCATCCCTGCTTCGTTTTTCAGCTCTTAAAGAATAATCCTTTTCCTTTGAGATGATTTTTGCTATTTCGGCAAGATTCAAAATCGGTTCGGAAATAATCCGTTGAAGCAAAAATGAAAGCATTATGGCAAGCAAAAAACCCACTAATAAAATAATAGCGACAATTCCGCCGGATTGCTTTAGCCGGGAACGGATCTCTGACAGATCCGATTGAATAAAGATCGTTCCGATTATCTCTTTTTCAAGAAAGATTTGATGGAATAAAAAAAGATGATTTTTTTTAAAGTAATGACTGTTATCCTTTGGCTCCGGAGGCACAAAATTTCCGGCTGTATTTTGCGGAGAAAAGGTGGCAAAAATCCTTCCGTTTTTATCATAAATACAGGCAAATGTCACATTCGGCTTTGAACGCAACGCAGAAAGGTTCTTTTCAGCGGTACGCGGATCACTAAAGACGAGCGCGCCGGAACTGTTCATACCGATAACCTGCGCAAGACTTGTAATGTCCTTTATCATCGCATGGCGAAAGGTAATAATATCCTTTCCCACGAAGGCGATCGATGCAACCAATAGAGTAAACCAGCTTATAAAAATAATGATAAAAATAAGTTTTCGTTTTATCGATGCATTCTGGAAGGAAAAAAAATCAAAAAAAGACCGGAATATGGGCATATCAATTATCTTTTTCTTTTATAATCTCTGCAGACATGAGAATTTGTGAGCCCAATCTGATTCTGGCACGATCTGCGGCATCCAGATTTACTGCAAACCGAAGCCTGTCCTCTTCGGTAAAAAAATTAATAATACCTCCGGCCTGTGTGAATCCTTTTATATGCCCAATTGTTAATATACTCCGATACTTGACAATGAGAAGGCTCTCCCTTATGAATACTTCGTCCTTTGAGTCAAGGAAAAGTATCTGGCATTTTTCGATACCCTTATCTCTAACATCATTGTACTTTTCTATCTTTATCTTTTTATTGCCGATAGACTTATTTCTCAAGGATAGAAAGACATCCGTTTCCGGTGTGTCCGGGACAATGCAGATAAGAAAGAAATTTGGATCCTGTCCGGCATCTTCCTTTGGCCATTCGATAAATTTGGCAAAATTATAAATAAAGCCTGCCTTGACCTTATATTCAGGCCCATAAAGGACTTGGGCGTTTGTGCAGATTTTTGTGAATATTATGACACAAAAAAAGATCACGGCACTTAGCCAAAATCTGTTATTTATTTTTACTCTTAAAATTGACATGTTATCTTCCCATAAACACTACGTTCGACTTCTGTGTCTCCCCCTTCAGAAAAAGGCAGAAATCCCTGAGAGGGAAATTCGAAATGATGATCGTGCAAGAGGTTTCGTCCAACGATGGAAAGCTCCAGATCTTTTCTTGGTTTCCAGCCAAGACGGGCATCCAATTCCGTATAACTGGGGACATAGCTGCCCATCAGGCTGTCCACATATCTCAGTTCAAGATCAAGCTCCAGATTGCGGTATAGATCGATTGAGGAATGGATCACGAACTGATTCTTAGGGCTGGATTTATCCGGAGACAGATCAGGTGAAGATGATACTGTCTTCTCATGATGCGAATAATTTGGATCGACATCATATGGAAAATTAGGATCGACAGGAGGCGGAGGGTAATAATAATTCCGGCTGAAATGCATATTCAAGTACGTATATGATGCCTCAATACGCAACCATTGCAATACATCCCAGTTTGCAGATAATTCCACCCCACTAGTTTCAGCCCCTGCATCGCTATCAAAGTAAATGCTGAGATGTTCATATTTATTAAAATAGGATGCCAGATCCAGGGCAAAGGACTTTGTGAGTTGAATCCGGTATCCGAGTTCATAGGCAATGAGATCTTCCGCCCTTTTTAATTTTGGTGACCATATAGATGAGAATGTATCATATTCCCAACGGGACGGTGTTCGAACCGCACGGGAAGCAGACGTCCATACATTTTGAATATCCGAGGCTTTCCACAGTATCCGGATCCCAGGTTGGACTTCAAATCCTGTATAGTCATTATGTTCTAATTTCGATCCCATCGTGAGCCTAAACCTGTCATTAATAAAGGATATCTCATCCTGAAAAAAAGCGCTCATGATTTTTGTAACACGGCTTTCGGGATAGAGGGGAGGACCTTCGGAACCATGTGGGACAAAAGGTCTGTTGGGATCAATCCTATTGGGATCCGGCTCCATGAACGCAAATTTATTTGGGATAAATTCAAATTGATCACTAATGGAACGGTATCCAAGCCCCCAGATGATTTCCTGATAGTTGCCCAGTTTGAAATTATGCTGGAAATCCATGTCAATGATGTCGAACTGTTCTTTGTATTGGAATAAAGCACTATTATTCATTTCCTGCTTTGTCTTGTCATAATACAACTGAAGCGACATATCTGATGTATCTGAAATAGAGTGATTCCAGCGGGCAATCATATTGCCGCCGGAGAAATTATTTACAAAATTGACGTCTCCCATGACCGGAGCATTTGGATCAAAAAACACTATTTTTTCACTGTCCTCGCCATCGTATATATCTCCTTGTACCGTCAATGAATCGTCTTCTGAAAATGTCCAGTCAAAGCGGCCTCCTCCTCTAAGGGAATCCCATCCATCATCCTCCTTTATGCTAGGGACATACCAGGGAGCGGGTCTCTTCCAAAACTCATCCTTTTCGAAATATTTTATATAGAATCTGCCATAGGCGTTCTCTCCCAGTTTTCCGCCGTAACGAAAAGCACCGGATCTTTTTTCCTCGTCACCCATGCTTGTCGTGACCAGACCACCCTGAGTATCTTCTGCATTTTTTGTGATGATATTAATCACACCATTGACTGCGTTTGCGCCCCATAATGTGCTGCCAGGTCCCCGGATGACTTCGATTCTCTCGATATCCTCAAAGAGGGTATCCTGC
>JBLIRS010000051.1:0-13973 GCA_049472415.1 bacterium
ATCCTGGCCAGCGGCCTCGGTTCTTCTCCTATATTTGCTGAAAAAAGAAATTCCACTTCATCCCATCCCCTGGAGGTCATATTTTTGGGAGGACCATTTTCAATAGCCGGCGGATCTGAAAAGGTTATAATGAATCTTGCCCGATCCATACCGAGATCGTTCAGTTGAGAGGCCACATCCTTTTCGATCCGTATAGCCACGCTACGTCTTTTTTCTGATAATTGGGATGCCTGTTTGCTCAGTGCTGCCCATGCAGTATTCATCTCTTTTAAAACTTTGGAAATCTGCCCTTCGTAATCTTCAATCAACTGCCACCTATTCTCTATATCCCTCCTGTACTGCAATATTTCTTCGAATGTTAGCCGATACTTCTTTTTTAAACGATTTATCAGATCAAGTCTTTCTTCGATATGTTCAAGATGCTCAGGGCTGAAATCCTGTTTCGATTCATATTCCGTCAATTGGTGAACTATGTCTTCTATCTGAATAATGACAGAATTCATATTTTCTTCCATGGATTTAAAATACGGATCTAGAGAGGATAACCTATGAAGCTTTGATATCGTATCCCCGAGTATTTCTGATACTGATCCGTCAGACTGATATAAATCACTTATCATGGAGCCGGCCAGTTCCATTATTTTGGCTGAGTGGGCGAGAAGATTGTGTTCCTTTAAAAGCTCCTCTTCTTCACCTGGAGAAAGGCCGGCACGGTCTATCTCATCCCGCTGAAAAGCGAGCAATTCACAGTCCCTTTTGCTTTCCTCCCTGCTTCTGACAAGATCATCATATCTTTTTTTCGCCTCCTGATACCCATAAAAGGCGATTGCGGCTTGACTCACTTCCTGATCTAATCCGCCGAAACGATCCAATATTTCCAGATGGCGTATCGGGTTAAGCAGAATCTGATGTTCATGCTGACCGTGTATATCGATCAACCAGGCGCCTATATTTATTAAAAGACTCACCGAAACCATATGTCCATTTACATAACATCGATTGGCCTTTTCAGAGCGAAATATAATCCGTCTGACTATCAGGTCCTCATCAGGTAAGCACGGATAACCTGCCGATTCCAGATATGAATATATATAATGCGCTTTATCCGGGGAAAATGCCGCCTCAACCTCGGCTGAATCCTCTCCCGATCTTATGTAATCCGAAGAGGCCCGGCCGCCAAGGACAAGATTCAGGGCATTGATAAGAATCGTTTTCCCTGCTCCCGTTTCACCGGTAAGGATATTGAGATATGGATCAAAACAGACGGAAAGCCTGTCAATAAGCGCAAAATTCTTGATGCGAAGTTCCCTGAGCACAAATTCTAACCCCTCTCACCCCATTTTAATTTGGTTCTCAAAACCCGATAGTAGTCAGTCCCTTCAGGTTGTAATAGTGTAATGGTATGTTCAGCTTTTTTAACCTCTACCTTATCTCCTGGCTTTAATCGTGCCAAGGCTTGTCCATCAGCGGAGAGGAGACAATCCCCGCCATTTCCTATTCCTTTTTCAATTACCTCAACCTTGATCTTCTCTTTGTCTGATATAACAATGGGTCGATTGGTAAGCATGTGAGGACAAATGGGAGTGATGAGGATAGCATGAAGTTTGGGATGAACAATGGGCCCTCCTGCAGAAAGCGAATAAGCGGTTGAACCCGTGGGCGTGGATATTATCAAACCATCAGCGAGAAATGTATTAATCCATGTATCATCAACAGAACTGGAGAGGTGAACCAATCTGCTCTGCTGACCGTTATTCACTACTATTTCATTAAGAGCAAAGGAAGAGTGCTTGATTTTATCATCTTTATAACTCAGAGTTGCCTGGAGCATCATTCTCCTGTCAAGGGAGTATTTCCCTTTCATTACCTCCTCAAGGGTTGAAATGACCTCATCAACCTTCACGTCAGTTAAAAAACCAAGATCACCCAGATTAACACCCAGTATGGGGATGCTTTCCCTTTCTAAATGATGGGCAACCCTGAGCAGCGTACCATCCCCTCCCAGGACCAAAATCATATCTATCAGTTCCGGAAGATCCTGTAAATCACAAATGGAAAAATGTGCCTGGGTATCGCTGTCCAGGATTCGCGATGTATCCGATTCGATTTTTACGGGGCAACGTTTTTTTGACAGCCAGACTAAAATAGTTTCAAGAACCGGACCCGCTCTTTCACGGTCAGGTATGGAGACAATCCCTATTCCCTTTTCAAATAGTTCCATTCACTTACTTCTCCCAATGGGTAAAATGAGAATTGGCTTTCGGGAATTCCAAGTAAATCAATGAATACGGAATTGAAAGATATGAGCACTCCCATAAATAATAAAAAAACAAATGAACACATAAAAAATTTTCTAATCTAAGTTTAGTCTTGGGCAGTGATTTTGTCAAGATTCCTTGATCAATTTCTGCCGAGATGTTCCCTTGTCTGAAGATAGTATTTTTCTCTTATTGCACGAAAAAATTCTATTGTACAAGGAATTCTATAATCAGGGTAAGTCCAGTCTAAAGGCTGCCAGCCCTTAGTTTTTGAATAAATCAATGTGACCTCTGCATATATTCCGTGTGACAGGTAAATACGATGTGCCCGGTTTTTGGTTGTGGCAAGAATGACATTGGAAAGTGAAAGTATTCCCGGGTCTATATTGACCTTACGATATATCCCCCCATCACCGGCAAACTCTCCCCTTAGAATCTCCAGACGGTTAGTTAAAAGCTTTATTTTAGCCAATTGATCAGAGGATGCCGGATCTTCAAAACTTAGAAAACACCTTTGTAAATCAGGGCCCATTTCTTTAATATAATACTCGGTATGATCAAAGGGATTAATGGGGCTTTGAAGATCTATCCTGCCGAAATGACCAGTCAATTCCTGCTTTATCATCTCTAAATCAGTATCCTGCCCCAGGATAAGACCCATAAAAAGCTTAACAGGATCGGGTATCGATAAACGCTTTTCACAGAGTTCATTCAAGCGGGACTCTGTGATTTGAAGGGGTTGTTTTTCCATTATACGAATCCAAAAAATTCCAGCTATTCACCCAGGATTTATAAGAAGATATTAAAATATTACCGCCCTTGTATTCATTTTTTTTTATATTTATGCTAACATAATCATTGTAAAAGTCAATTTTGTTTTACTTTGATGCTTTGTATTTACCCATTAAACATATATAGGAGAATAAAATGTTGGCGGAATTCAGCATCATTCCCCTGGGAAAAGATGAAAGTGTAAGCGGATTCGTCGCTAAGGCAGTAGAGATTGTGCATCAAAGCGGTCTTACTTATCGGGTTAATCCTATGGGTACTGTTATAGAAGGGAATTGGGACGAGGTCTTGGATATTATTAGAAAATGCCATGATGAAATAAAAAAAGAAGCAAGAAGGGTAATCACCAATATTACTATTGATGACAGAGAAACTTCGGAACCGAGGATAGATAAAAAGATAAAATCATTAGAATACAAATTAAGACATAAATTAAAAACATGAATCAATCTGATTTACACTTTGCAATTTTAATAAGATATGGTATAATTATTATAAATGTATATGTATAATTTTATTGATCTATAATTTGAATTTTTCTTCTTTAAGTTATTCTATTTTTTGAGAATAAAATAATTTTATTCTTATAAAATTTTAAGATATAATATGATGGAGGTGATAAGTAGTTAAAAAAATTTTAGTACACATTTAATTTCTTTTTAACTGAACTTTTTCTTTCACATAAAATCGATTGGACATAATAAAAACTTTACTATCTCTTGTTTAGTGTTTTAAAGATAGTATATATTATGTGAATGGGATTGAAAGGATTATAAAAATGAAAAGGGGCATTAAGAAAATCTGGCTAGCTGGTTTAGTATTAATCCTTCTTTGCCTTTTTGTCTTGCAGGCCCATGCACAGGTTTTTCCAGGGAATTATGATCCAACATTCCTTTTGCCGATTACATATTTCTATACAAACCCCTTATATTATACTGACTATGGGTATATAAACTCGATAACAGATCCTTTTTATTATATCGGCTATGGATATCAGCCCCCCATACCGGGGAATCTGCTTGGATCATATAGGGTAAATCCCTTTCTAAATCCTTATGAAGACTATCTGTACAGATTTTTTGGCAATGATACGTTTCCATATTTTGGTTCTCCTTATACTACTACGTATCCATTTAACACGCTACCTGGAACACCAATTCCATATACAAGATTTAGTTATCCTTCATACGTGTATGGTTCCCCTGATTTCTATTTGAGCTGGACACTACTTCAATAGGGCTATTTACATATTTTAAATTTGTTATTTTTGTGATTTTGATAAAAAACCGGAAAATATTTAATCTTTATATTTAAGTTGCTCCGCTACGGGGCTGATTAAAAAGGGGGTGTTGCCAGGAGAGGTAAAGTAGAGAGAGTTTTGTTTTAATTTTTTTTCTTTTCTCTTTATACAAGGGTTAAGGTTACAGCTAGTTAAGAAAAGGAGTGATCATATGTCATTAAAAAAAATCATCAAAACTGTTATTTTTATCAGCATTCTTTTAGTAGTTTTTGGTCTTATGGGGAACAGGTTGGCAGTTGCCCAGACATGGACTGCATTGCCGCCGTACAATTTTCTTTGGCCGTTATGGTCACCGGCTCTTTCACCACTCAACTCTCTGGGTGTACCCACACCTTTAGTAAGCAGCCTTACTCCCTCTACGACCCTTCCTTCTCAACCCGGCCTGGCATGGAATCCGGCTATAAGCTATCCCTACTTTCTATATAATTCACCTGTCGGGATGCAATATTACGATATTATTTATGGTATGAACGCATGGCCTCCTTCATATGCATTGGGTGCACTGGGCGCCATACCCCTAAGTCTTCCTGTAGGATATAATTTGCTGCCGGCAACTGATCCGCTTTGGATTCAGCAAAATCTCCCGACAGCAAACCTGGCTTATCTGGCAGAATATCCGAATCTGGCATTGTCTGCATATAATATTGTACTGCCGCCGAATTTGACAGGATTAAATCCTTGGCTGGCCTCCTTGATATACCCGACACCAGCTTATACATCATTGCTAACACCTGCTAATATTTTGGGATACTAGCTCAAATTTTCTTAAAAAAAAAGGGGCTGAAGAGTATTTAAGACTCAAGGCCCCTTTTTATTTTGGGCAGGCCGGTCTTTTTTATTTTACTAATTGTTTCATTTCTTCAACACTCATTGGAAATATAATCTTAACTATAGCCCCCCCGTTTGGATGGTTATCTATGATCAGTTTGCCATCGTAATCTTTAACCATCTTTTGTACAATTGAAAGTCCCAATCCGACTCCCACTGTATTTTTTGTGCTAAAAAACGGATGAGTGGCATATTTAAGGGCTGCTTCCGTAAAACCCGGGCCTGAATCCTTTATACTTATACAGATTGATTTGGTTTTGTTCGAAAAGTAATTATTCCCCATTTCTTCATTAGACATAAAGGCTTCAATCAATACCTCACAGTCTTGTCCTCCGACTTCGAAAGAGTTCTGAATGATAAGGGTCAGCGCCTTAATCAACTGTGACTGATCACACAGCAAAGTGGTTTGTGGGGAAAGCATATTTCTCACATTAATGGATAGATTCGGCCAGTGTAAACGTGCAGAAAAAACAAAATCCTTTAAAATTCTCGACACCTCATAATACCTGATATCCGATTCGAAAATCTCCGTGAGATAGAACATCTGGTGTATGAGAGTCTGAATCCTTTCGAGGCTTTTATCAACACGGTGAAGATACTCTAAGTCCTTTTCAGTAAAAGTGGATCTTTCCTGCATAAATTTGATATAACCCACGGCGACAGTCAGGAGATTATTAAAATTATGGGCTACTCCCTTTATAAAAATCCGGTTACAATTTAGATTTTCAGACTCTATTAAAGCCTGCTCATATGCAAGATTTCTTTTATAAAGAGTATGCAGCCGTATGTGAGTATTTACCCTTGCCAGCATTTCTCTGGTATTAATAGGTTTCTCAAGATAGTCTACTGCTCCCAGATTCAGCCCACGGATCTTGTCTTCGGATTCATTTCTGACGGTCAGAAAAATAACAGGGATGTCCTTAATTTTATCTTCAGACTGGATTTTTTTACATAATTCGAAGCCGTTTGTGTCGGGCATCATTACGTCAAGGATTATCAGGTCGGGTTTATTTTCCAGGGCGTTTTGAAAACCTTCTAAGCCATTTGTGGCAATATATACTTTGTATCCTTCTTTTTGGAGGACCTTCGCCATGAATTTTCTAACTGAAACGTCATCATCTATAACCAGAATATTCGGCACGGATTGTATCCATCTAAAATCATGCAGCCCGCCTGAATTCATAGAGTCCCTCCGTTTCACTCATTAAGTGATTTTTAATGATTCTGAAATTTTTTTAGGAAACTCTTCCCAACCTATCTCAAACAGGCTTTTTGCATGCTGTCTCTAAATTCCGATCCTCTTTTCCTTTTAATACATACAAACAATTACAGTAATGTAATTGAAATCCTTTATTTTGAGCCCTTCTGTTATTTTTTTTATCGGTTAAATAAACCAATTAATTTTATATCGGTTAATAAAAAAAACATAAACGATTTTTGATAGATTCATAAAAATACATTTGTTCCAATAAAAATTTAAAAAAATCCGATGATATCTTTAGAAAAACAAAAGGGAGAGCCGCCCGGATTCAACGCAAAACCCTGTTAGGGATTTTGAGAACATTTAGAATATGCAAGCAGAATTGAATTGATTCACTGATAAGATCTTAGGGAATGTGGATGAATAATGTATTAGAGAGAAGAGAGTTCGATCGTTTCCGGATGAATTTTCCGATGGAAGTATCCGCAAAAGATATTAACAGTAACATATTCAAAGAAAAAACGGTTTTAAATAATATCTCAGGTGGGGGGGCAAAATTTTTAACAGGGAATATTGATAAATATTACCGGGGACAGAAATTACAAATGATTTTATATCTGCCCGGTGCAATTAATGTGGAAGCCTTTATGAAAGCCGGGGCAAAGGTAATCAGGATAGATCCATTGAATGAACCTGTTAGCGGTCAGAAAAATAAAGACAAAGGTATAGCTGTCAAATTTGAAACCCTGTTAAATTTTGAAAGAGTGATTTAATAACAAAAATTAAGAATAAATTTTTTATCAAAATGCTATTTAAACATTCTAAAGTTAAAAGTTTCTTTGAAAAAATAAAAATGGTTTTGGCCTTAATGGGTATTATTCCCCTTCTTTTGATAGTTTGTCTGTTTTTTATTGAAAAAATAACTGTTACTAATCTGACAATTATATTTGCCGCCCTGGCCCTTTTTTCAATATTGATTGGTTTTTCCATACTGAGAAGGTCTGCTAATCAAATATCCGACCTTGCCATAAAAACAGGGATTGTAAAATCCGGAGGGAAAAGTGAATTTATCTATATAAATGATAATGAGGAGTTGAATCAGATAGCCAACAATTTTAATTCATTACTCAGGGATGTAAAAGAGCAAGGCATAAAGCTTATGACTTATGCCAGGGATCTAACCGAGGCCTTTGAGATTAATCACAAAGAAGTAGAGTTGCGCAACACCTTGAGCCGATATGTTAGAGAAGATCTGGTAGAAAAGCTTATCAATTCCGGAAACGGAATATTTTTTGAGAATGAGAGGAAAGAGGTAACCATACTCTTTGCCGACATCAGATCTTTCACCTCCATAACTGAAAGGATGGCTGCTGAAAATGTTGTAGCAATGCTTAATCAATTTTTTGGTATCATGGTGGATATCATTTTTAAAAACAATGGGGTTCTGGATAAATTTATCGGAGACAAACTGATGGCACTATTCGGATTCATTCCCTCGGATCATCCTGCACCGGTCGACGCCATAAAAGCAGCCATGGAAATGCAAAACGCCACAGAAAATTTAATGAAAGTAAGAGAAAAGGAGAATAAGGAGAAATTTGAGATAGGAATTGCCATAAACACGGGGATTGCCATTGCCGGACACGTTGGTTCCAAAAACAGGATTGACTATACCGTGATAGGAGATTGTATAAATGTTGCCGCAAGATTGGAACAAAAGGCAAAGGGAGGTGAGATAATAATAGGGGAGCAAACATACAGACAGATTGAAGATGTTTTTACTATTCAAAAAAAAGGTGAAATGTACGCCAAGAATAAAACCGAGCCTGTTAAATATTACAGCGTATTAAGAGATGAATCATTATTAAAGGCTAAACGCTGATCTTGTTGTTTTTTATAATTTCTGTCATTTTATTTGTTTATAATGAAAGCTTCTTTTTCAATACTCCTATTGGTCGATAATATAATAAAGATATCCTATTGTCAGGGAGGATAATTTAAATTGACAGTGATTCAAAAAATAGAGCAAAAAAAATACAATATCCTGGTTGTGGATGATGATGTTCTTATCAGATGTTTAATTGATGATATATTACAAAAATTAAATTATAATATACTTCATGCCAGTAATGGTGAAGAGGCAATCGAAACTTTAGAGGCTCAAGATATAAACCTCGTCATATTAGATTTGTATTTACCCGGAAAAAACGGTTTTGAAATATGCGCAGACATCAGGGAAATTAAGAAATGGAAAGATATTCCCATACTCATAATGACCGCTGTATATACAAGATCACAATATTTTTATAAGTGCAAAGACTTTGGGGCCAATGCATTTATAACCAAGCCTTTTAAGTGTACAACCCTAATAAATCAAGTCAATAAATTGCTTAATGTAGAAGGTCCTCAATAATCTGTATATTTTATATTCTCTATTTCCTTTACATGGGGCTTGTGTGCCTAAACATACGGGTAGAAGCTTCCGTAATTGCCATAATAGCTTCCCGGATAGTATCTTGAGTATGGACTGTAACTCCCAAACCCGGAAAAATATCCGCCATAATTACTTCCAGAAAATCCATAATTAGGAGATGACCAGCCATATAAGCCAAAATACCCCTGATAGTAATTATTAAAAGGACTATAACCTCCATAACCGGAAAAGGAGCCCCAATACCCGGGCGAAAAACCGTAATTCCCCCCATACCCTCCTCCTATAAAGGAAAATGGGTAGATCAATCCTGCTCCATAAATGGAACTGGCGGGAGATGTAAAGCCCCAACCGCCATATCCGCTAAATATACCACTGTAGGGATAATATCCGCCAAGTCCACCATATAAATAAGGGAAAAAGGTGGAATTTTGCTGTGTAGAGGAGTAGGTGGAATTAATTCCAAAGGTATTGGTGTTTTTGTTTGTCCACCGAAAGGAATCTTCATTATTACTGGAACCGTAAACATTAAAGACGAGCCTGGAGCCTGGTGCGTCAAAATTACTCAGGGCATACTTTATACTTAAAATATCTCCATCTTGCATTACCTGTCCATTAAAGCCTAGTTTAACATAAACAACATAATACTCATCCTGATCAGATCCTGTTGATATAAGAGGCTTACCGCTTTGAGCAACCTTCCACCACTGTGGAAAATATCCATATTCATTGGTATTGAAATCCGCGCTTTCTAACTGAATATTCTGGGACATCGCTCCACTATTTATTTGCCATCTAAGACTTAGAAAAAAATAATCATCATATTCCTTTAAGGCTATCATTAAGATCTCTTCATCAATAGTCTCATCGCCGCTGTAATAGAGATAAAATATACCGGATTGTCCATTCGTAAACTCATTTTCGAAAAGGCTATTCACATTATCAGGGTTTCCAATTAAATCATGATTACTTTCACCATTATCTGAAGTTGCCTGAGGGAAAGATATCAATGCTGTCTCTTCCGAAGTCAGATTTACAGTCTTTTGATAATACCATGTGCCCGGGTCAATTGCCGAGAAGACCATGGCCGCAGAAACAAACAGGGCAAAAAATATTGTCATTATAATCGCAAACTTATACTTATTCATAACCTACTCCTTTTGGATTTTTTTACTTATAAATAAACTAATACAAAAAAGATGACGAACAATATGAACAATCATTATGCCCTATTCATATTATAATTGATGGATTCTTTAAAAGTCCAAAAAAATAATAAAAAATCTATTATATTAAATAACTGGTACATTTTTTAAACTTTAGCCATTTCCTTCTTAACTTTAGGCACTTGACACTTTAGGCACTTTAGCGCACTTCCTTATTAACTTTAGGCACTCAGTCCATTTATTCTTGGCACTTTTCATTAGGCCTTGATAAAATATCTTATTGATAATAAAATTATATTGTTTTAAAATAGGGTCTTATTAATTTACATTGCTATCAGGAGGGAATCATGATTAATCGTTTCATGAAGGGGTTTATTGTTATTAGCCTTGGATTTGTGCTTGGCTGCGGAGGATTGGTTCAAAAAAGCAAAACGTTTATACAAAGCCCATCTGGCAAGAAAGAAAAAATTTCTGAGAAGGAAAGCGAAGACACGAAAATGGATCAATTGGAAAAGGGGAAAAACCTCTTCATGGAAGGCAAAATGAAGGCAGCATTGGAAGAGTTCAATGCCTTTGCCAGAACAAAGCCTGATTCCCCCGAAGTCCATTATAATTTAGGATTGACCTATTATGAATTGGATAGATATTCAGAGGCCATCGGCGAATTTCAAAAGGCAATTCGATTGAAACCTGATTTTGCAGAAGCCCATTTTAACATGGGCGTCGCATATGATCAGTCCGGTCAGGTAAAAAACGCCCTTCAGGCATATAATTCAGCAGTGAGATACGGAATCGATGATGCTTCCATCCATTTCAACATGGGGCTCAGTTACCTGAAGCTATCAAGATTCGAGGAAGCAAAAAAGGAATTTCTCAAGGCTGTCGAGATTGAGCCAAACCTAGCCGAGGCTTACAACAATCTTGGATATCTTGCTGAAGAAGCAGGGGATACAGATCTCGCAGTGACAAACTATAAAAAGGCCCTTGCCATGAAATCCGACTATAAGCTGGCCAGGGAAAATTTGGAGCGTTTGGAGAAAAAGCCCCCTGCTGTTAAGGAACGACCGCCTATTACCGAAAGGAAGCTTTTTAGTAGATTCTTTTTGGAGTTGGATGGAAGATGGGCATTCTCACGCGATACGGAATTTGAAAAATCCGGCCAGGATACAGTAGATATTGAATCCACCTATCAACTCGCCCTTTTAAGATTCGGTTATAGACCTATTCAAATTCTGGATATATTTTTAAATATTGGCGCCACCAGCATGGGATTTGAGGACAATATTCCAATCGATGATGTTCATTATGTAAATTTTAAGAAGGTAGTTGGTCCCGCATTTGGAGGCGGATTAAATGTTGATATCTATAATTGGGATCGGATAAATCTGGGTTTTGACGGAGGGCTGGAATTTTTAACAGGTTCGAACAAGGACGAATTTAAGGATGGAGATAAAGCGACCGCAGAATGGGTTGAATACAACCTGTTTATTAAGGCGAGATATCAAGGATTCAACAACATTGCCCCATATGTCGGCATAATATACTCAAAACTTGATGGAACCTTTGAGCTAGATAAGCAAGAACCCAATGGAACCAAGAAATATGAAATAGATTATAATGAAGCGGATCCTGTTGGTATATTCCTGGGTGCTAGCTATTATCTCGGAGAAAAAATCAGGTTTCAGGCAGAAGGCAGATTTCTGAATGAATCTTCATTGTCATTCAGATTGAAGTATGACTTTTAATCTTTTGTGTAAATCTTTTCATAAAAATTTTCTTTTAGGAAAATATATTCATAATATATTTTTTTAAATTAAACCCCTGATTGCTGTATTATATAAGCTCCTCTCCATAGGGCCTCACTATTTTTTTCTCAAAATATCCTGGTATGGATCTTGCTTTTTTATTGAACCGCATTAGGTTTCTGAAAAGAGGACTACAGATATATAGTTTTTTTAAATTGGGGGGGGAAGTCATGAAGTCCAGGAGTAGGTTTAATGCGGATTTAGTTTTGATCCTTTGTTCTGTTTTTTTCCACATCATTATATTTGAAACAATTATGACATTTTTACCTGCATGGGCCTGGGGAGGTCAGGGAGGCATGCAATCCACGTTTTATAATCAATCCGCCTCTTATAATTATAATTCCTATTATAATTATAATTATCAAGAAATCCTGGTCAGGTATCGATCCGAGGCAACTATATCCGATATTGGAAGCAGCTATAAAACATTAGGTCTGAATGAAGTTACTTATAGTCCCTATAGCGGGCTCAGAAGAGTAAGGGTGCCTTCGTCTGCTTCTGTTTATTCAGTTTCTGCAAGCTTAAATCAAAATCCGCTGGTTGATTTTGCAGAACCAAACTATGTAAGAAGAGTCAACTATATCCCAAATGATCCGCTATATAGTTATCAATGGCATCTCAACAATCCAATGATGCAGCTGGCCTGGGATCAATCGCTTGGAGACAATATTATCGTGGCAGTTTTTGATACTGGTATTGCCTATCGTAACTCAACTGAATACGCAATCGCACCAGACCTTGTTGAAACCAATTTCATTCCTGGATATGATTTTGTCAATGATGACCCTTATCCTGATGATGATAATAGGCATGGGACCCATACGGCTGGGATCATAGCACAAAGTACAAGTAATTTTTTAGGAGGGGCCGGAGTGGCACCCAATTGTATTTTAATGCCGGTAAAGGTGCTGGACGACACCGGATCCGGAAGTGTGGCAGATATTGTTGATGCAATCTATTTTGCAGTAAATAATGGTGTACAAATCATAAACATGAGTTACGGTTTTATCACAAGTCCTTCAGCAAGTGAAGAAGAGGCTATCGACTATGCCGTGTCCCAGGGGATAGCTATTATATGCTCTGCCGGCAATGAGGCCACTTCCGAGCCGCATTATCCATCCTCCTATGAGTCTACCATTTGTGTTACAGCAAGCAGATATGACCACTCCTTTGCTGATTCTTATTCCAACTATGGTCCTGAGGTAGATATTTGCGCACCCGGAGGGGATCTCGACGAAGACTTAAATGGCGATGGGAACCCTGATGGTATATATCAGCAAACCCATAACGGGACCGATTATAAAAATTTTGATTTCTATTTTGCTGAGGGAACTTCATGTTCAGCCGCTTTCGTCTCCGGTGTGGCTGCCCTGGTACTTTCACGTGCGGCACGTCCCCTGACTCCGTTAGAATTAAGACAAATATTGCAGAATACAGCAACAGATCTGGGCGACCCTGGCTGGGACCAGTTTTATGGGTGGGGACTTATAAATCCGTTGGGAGCGGTTCAGGCTGCAGCCACATATACTACGGCAAGCTCTTTTGGATACAAGATAGGTACTCAATCAATAAACCCATTGAGCATTCTTTACCAGGGTGCAAACACACCTACAAACCTGAACATAAATACATCAAGAATCCAGGGCGCAGCAACAGCATCTTCCTATCAAACCAATGCTGGTTTTGCGACCAACACATCACAACTCGGACAAGGCATACAGTCCCTCAATAGTACTCAATTGAGTGGTTTTTATGCCCCCACAGGATCGATTTTCCAGAATAATTGGAGCTATTTTAATCCTTACATTAATTTGAATCCTATAGTCGGTAATAACCTGTTATCCAATCCTTATTTTTTAGCAGGCCTTTTTATACCCCAAAATTCTATTATTTCGCCTCAGCAGTCTGCATCCAGTAATCTTTTTCCTCAATCTTCTTCAGGAGGCTATCAGCTTGAATCAACTATTTCCGGGTCATCCCTTCCTGTATATAGCTCACAGGTATGGAATAATCAAACAACCGCATATTCCTTAATCCCGTCATTGACAAACGCGCTATTTCTTGGAGGCCTTTATCCCTTAAGGCTTTTCTGAATTTCTTTAAATATTTCCTCTGGCAAGTGAAACCTCACTGATCCGCGTTCATCTTCCCTTTCAGCGCAGGGGACATTTGAATGTGACCACCTGTCCCGCATC
>JBLIRS010000052.1:0-13886 GCA_049472415.1 bacterium
TGGCTATATATAATAAAATGAGATAATAAGTATCGGAGATTTAAAATGTTTGTGGTGATTGGTGGTTGGTAAAAATGATGAAAGGCAATGGTGATAGGTAATGGATGAGGAAAAATTTCTGACCATAAGCGAAATTGCTGAAAGAATTGGAGTACCGGAGAACTCAGCCAGAAGATATGCCAAATTGTTTAAGGAATTTTTACCTAAAAAGGTACTTGGCCGGGTTAAGAAGTATTCGCCTGATTCCATCGATGTCATATTTGAGATCTCTGAGATGTATAAAAAGGGCTACGATACTGAAGGCATCTTTGAGAAGCTTCAGGATAAGAGGAATCGGATCTTTGAAGTCGAATCCAACGGTAAGCAGCAACCACCAACAACAACCACAGCGGCGAGAAATACACGAGATCTTGAGATCTATACACAAGCCATTAAGGACCTTTCTTTTTCGTTTAAAGACATTGCCACTGCCTTGGAAAGGTCAACGCAAAAAAATGAAGTCATAAACGAGCTGCTGGTGAGGCTGAGGGAAGTGGAAGAGCGGGAGGCATGGATGCGGGAAAAAGCAGAACGTTTGGAAAAAGAGATTCAATGGATCACAAAGGAATGGTTTAAAAAAAGAACCCCTTGGTGGCGTCGTTTTTTTTGATCTTTTTGATTTAATTCCCAAGGGCTTTTTTAAGAAAATATTTTACTTAACACACAACAACTAACAGCGAAAAGGGTTTTTCCTTTAGTAAAAAACGGCATATTCTGATAGGCGATAGGAAAAATTTCAATGGAGAATAGAACAGAGGTTTTCATCAGGGATATCATCCAAGAAAATATTAGGATTAATAAGTCAATTTTAGACGAAAAGCTGAAATTTATTATTAGGGCAACAGATATAATCTTAGGAGCGCTCAAGAATAAAAAAAAGGTACTGTTTTTCGGAAACGGTGGAAGCGCTGCAGATGCCCAGCATCTGGCGGCGGAATTCATTAACAGGTTTCTTTTTGATAGACCCGCGCTTCCTGCTATAGCATTGACCACAGACACCTCCGTACTTACCAGCATTGCAAATGATTCAGATTACAGATTTATCTTCAGCCGTCAGATCGAAGCCCTGGGAGATGAAGGTGACGTGGCAATTGGCATAAGCACGAGCGGCTCTTCCCCGAACGTTCTTGAAGGCTTGGAAAAAGCAAGGACAAAGGGTATGAAAACAATAGCATTTATTGGGGGCAGGGAAGGGGATCTTTTGGATAAATTTGATGTTATTATTTCCGTTCCATCAACCTGCACACCCAGGATACAGGAAGCGCACATTATGTTGGGACACATCATATGTAAGCTGGTTGAAGAGGGTATGTTTCCGAAGCCTTAAAGTGAGAAAATAATGGACGAGCAAAAGGGATTGCACGGAATAAAGACATATTCCATTAATAAAAGAGTGAGCAAGGTTAATGTTAACGATTTTTCAAGGCCCATGGAGGCAGGGCAGAGCATGGACCTTTTCTTTAATAGTCTTCCTGATATTTTGGCAGGAAAAACACTTCGATCCGTTATTAATGCGGTTGTTTCAGCACACAGGAAACAAAGAGGCGTTGTTTGGGCAATTGGCGCCCATGTGATTAAGTGCGGATTGAATCCGATCCTGATAGACCTTGTTGAAAATAACATTATCACTGCCCTTGTGGTAAATGGGGCCTGCCTTGTCCATGATTTTGAGATAGCCTTTTTTGGCCGGACATCCGAAGATGTGGAAAAAGGTTTGAAAGCCGGTGAATTCGGGATGGCTCAAGAAACAGGGAGCATGCTGAATAAAGCTATAAATGATGGTGTGTGCAAGAGCCTGGGCATAGGAGAAGCGGTTGGCCGCTGGATAATGGAAAAAAAACCGGATTTTCTCGAATATAGCATTCTGGCAAGTGCCGCAAAAAAGGGGATTCCGATAACCGCTCATATAGCCATAGGAACGGATATCATTCATATGCACCCCGAAGCCGATGGTGAATGTCTGGGAATAGGATGCCTGAGAGATTTTCACAATCTCACTACAATTATTAAAACCCTCGATAATGGAGGGATTTATTTCAATATAGGCTCAGCAGTGATCCTTCCTGAGGTTTTTCTTAAGGCCGTTACCATGGTCATTAATCTTGGCAGCCCTCTTAATGATTTTACAACTGTTAACATGGACTTCATTCAGCATTACCGCCCTACACAGAATGTGGTAAAAAGACCCGTTCTGGGGAGAGGGAATGGATATACCCTTATCGGGCACCACGAGATCATGATCCCCCTGTTGGCCGCGGGGATAAAAGAGGGTATCTCGGCAAAGGAAAGTAATGAGGCTGGACAGATTGATGCTTGATCGCGGTCTTGTTCGCAGCAGATCGCGCGCGCAGGCACTGATTATGGCCGGAAAGGTGTTTGTAGATGGAGTAAGGGTCGAAAAGGCCGGTCAGGACATACCAGAGGAATCCACTATTGAGATTAAAGTTCCGGACCATCCATATGTGAGCAGGGGAGGGGTAAAGCTCGAGTCTGCATTGAGTACCTTTAAAATCGACTGTAATGGTAATATTGCGCTGGATGTTGGGGCATCTACAGGTGGATTCACTGATTGCCTCCTGCAGCATGGGGCAAAAAAGGTATATGCCCTGGATGTGGGATTTGGACAGTTGGATTGGAGACTTCGGCAGGACAAACGGGTAGTCAATCTTGAAAGGACCAATGTTCGTTATATCAAACCAGGATTTATTCCTGAAACCTTAGATATTGTTACCGTTGACTGCTCATTTATTTCTCTTAAACTGGTCCTCAAGGGTATTATCCCTGTTCTTTCCGATTGCACCAAACTTATCTGCCTTATAAAACCTCAATTTGAAGTGGAAAAAGGCGAAGTCGGCAAAGGCGGAGTAATCAAAGATCCTGAAAAACATGAAAAGGTATTAAGGGGTATATGCAGTTTTGCCGGGGAACAGGGATTATCCGTAAAGGGGCTCATTCCTTCACCGATTAAAGGACCGAAAGGTAATAAGGAATTTCTTTGTTATATGATCAAAGAAGCAGCAAATAACGAGATCGATATAGAAGAAATCATAAAAAGCGTATTAATATAATGTAAAGTTTTATAGAAAAATATGTAATTCCTTAACTTTAGGCACTTGAAACTTTAGGCACTCTGGGCACTTAATCTGAAAATCATCTTCCATACAGGAGTCTTTCTGCAAGCAAGTCAGGCAATCCTGCTTCAAGTATCTTGGCCCGGGCGGTATGAACCTCGTATTCAAGGCGTTTGAATTCGATAATCCGGCTTTCTTCATCATATACCACCAGACATGCCCGCCAATCACCGTCTCTGGGCTGTCCGATACTGCCGACATTTATTATATATCTGTTTTCCTCTTTTAGTTGAACGGTTTCTTCATTCTCCCGGAAGACAACACCATTCGGACTCAATCCAACAACCATGGGTGAATGAGAATGACCAACAAAACATAACTGCTCCTTAAAAAAAGCAAAGTTTCTTTTTGCATCACTAATACTTATTATATAATGCCATTGCTCAGGCTCAAAAGGTGATGAATGGACCATGAAAATCTTCTGGTCAAATTTTTTATATATAGGGATTTCTAAAAGGTATCTTTTGTCCTTTTCATCCAAAAGCTTCGAGGTCCATATTACAGCTTCCTTGGCGAATGGATTAAAGTACTCTATGCTCGTAAGACCTATTGCCGCATAATCATGATTGCCGGCCAGAGACATATGGACGCTTTTTCTGATTTCTGATATGCATTCCCTGGGATTTGCTCCATATCCCACAATGTCTCCCAAAGAATAGATTCTTGCATCGGGATAACTTTCTATGAAACGTAGAGCGGAATGAAGGGCCTCTAAATTTCCATGCACATCTGAGAATACGATAATCTTCATTATTATCAAGTTTAGGGTTTTAAAATAAAGGTCTTATCCTTGATCCATTTTTCAATGATATCCTCTTGTCCCTGAGAGTTGGACAGCAGGCTTATTTGTATATTATCTTCTTTTGCACCTTCCTTTATTCCGGCAAAAAGTTCATCTAAGGTATCGAAAACATTAATGTGGGATAAAAAAAGGTCATGAGGATAGAGACCAAAATGAGAAACCCTTAAGCCTTTTAAGACATTTATTGTGTATAAACCGACCTTGTGGATCATTTTCGGTTCTAAGCCCTCGGGACTCCCTGCTCCGATAATAAGTATAAACCGGGCTTTGATTTTACTACCGGCTGCCATGAGCAGCGATTCACAAAATTCACCTTTTACTTTATTTTTGATTATAAGGTCGGATATTTGACCATCCATAATCCAGTCTACATATCCGGCTATCCCCTTAGGCGGTCTACTGTTGGAAAAGATAAAACAAACCAGAACTTCTCCGGAATAGGTATTTGCAGGTTTATGTGTGATTAGGGTTACCGGCATGCTCGTCCTTGGTTTCTATATTTTCATCGATATTCATTTCTTTACAGATTCGATCCAAGATCCCATTAATAAACCTGGCGGAGTCTTCGGTTCCGTAAGTTTTGGCCAGTTCTATTGCTTCGTTTATTGTAACCTTTGGCGGGATTTCTTTAAAATAGAGAAGCTCATATATGGAGCTACGCAGAAGGTTTCGATCGACAACAGCCATACGGTTTATATCCCAATGCCTGGTGTATTTTTTTATCAGTTCATCGATTTCTTCCAGATGCTCCATTGTGCCACGGACAAGAAGATTCGTGAAATTTATTGTCTCAGGATCGGCAGGTGTAATTTCCCAGAATAGATTTATCCCGTCTTCCCAATTATCATGATTAATGTCCTGTTGGAAAAGGACTTGAAGTGCAAACTCCCTTGCCCTTCGTCTCTTTCCCATATCATACGAAAGCCCTGTTCAGGACTCCCCTCCTATTTTTCTGTAAAGATCCACCATTTCCATGGCCGCCATTGCAGCATCCCAGCCCTTATTCCCGGCCTTTGTTCCGGCTCTTTCAACGGCCTGTTCGATGTTTTCCGTCGTTATAACCCCATATATAACAGGAATATTAGTGTCCAAAGCTATTTTGGCAATACCCTTGGTTACCTCTGCGCTGATATATTCAAAATGGGGTGTTTCGCCCCTAATAACGGCCCCCAGGCATATGATAGTATCATATGCATTCCGGCGGGCCATTTTTGCAGCCGCATAAGGAATTTCAAACGCACCGGGCACTTTGACTATTTGTATGTCTTTATCTTCAGCCCCGTGACGTGTCAGGGCATCAAGTGCTCCGGCAAGAAGTTTATGGGTTATAAAGTCATTGAAACGACTGACAACTATCCCTATTCGAATTCCGTGGGCCTTATAATCTCCTTGAATAATATCAGGCATATTTTCGTTCCTCCTGTAGGTTGAATTTTAATGCAAGTTTATAAGGTTAAGAGATGGCCCATTTTCTCTTTTTTGGTTTTTAGATATTGAATATTTGTGTTCGATGGAGGAATAATAATAGGTATCCTCTCAACGACCTCCATACCATAACCTTCCAGGCCGACAATTTTTTTGGGATTATTGGTTAAAAGCCGAATTTTTCTTACACCCAGATCAGCCAGGATCTGAGCGCCGATTCCATATTCACGGAGGTCCGCTTCAAAGCCCAGGGCCTCATTAGCCTCTACTGTGTCCTTTCCCTTGTCCTGTAATTCATATGCCATTAATTTATGAAGAATTCCAATGCCCCGGCCTTCCTGATTCATGTATAGGATTACACCCTTATTAGCTTCATGGACCATAACCATCGCTTGATGGAGCTGTTCCCCGCAGTCGCATCTTACGGACCCCAGAGCGTCGCCGGTCAGGCAGGAGGAATGTACACGGACAAGCACGGGCTCGTCTTTTTCCCATTCTCCCTTTACCATCGCGACATGTGTTTCATTGTCGATTTCGCTATGGTAGGCAATCGCTCTGAAAACCCCGTATTTTGTAGGAAAAGAAAATGTTGCCTTTTTTGATACCAGTTTTTCAGTTTTCATCCTGTATTTTATAAGATCTTTAATCGTGATTATCTTAAGCTGGTGTAACTTCGAGAAGGGTATGAGATCTGGTACGCGTGCCATAGTCCCATCATCTTTCATGATCTCGCATATGACCCCGGCAGGATAAAGACCGGCCATTCTGGCAAGATCCACAGCAGCTTCAGTCTGTCCCGCCCTGTTTAAAACTCCGCCTTTCTTAGCCCTCAAAGGAAAGATATGTCCCGGACGGGCAAGATCTTCAGGTTTTGTTTCGGGATCTATAGCGGTTTTGATTGTAATGGCCCTGTCAGCGGCGGAAATTCCGGTTGTGGTCCCTTTGATAGCATCTATGGAGACAGTGAATGCGGTTTCGAAACGAGAAGTGTTTTCCGGTACCATTAGAGGAAGCTGCAGCTCATCCAATCTTTCCCCTTCCATAGGGAGACATATCAGCCCTTTTCCATGCTTGGCCATAAAGTTTATGGAATCAGGGGTTACCATGCTTGCAGCTATGGTAAGATCTCCTTCGTTTTCTCTGTCTTCGTCATCAACAACTATAACCATCCCCCCGTTACGAATTGCCTCAATGGCATCGGGAATTGAATCAAATTTCATTTTTAATCCTCTGATAAAAAGCCGGACAGCCGAAGAACTTCTTTTGTTAATAGATTTGTTTTGGTGTCTTCAATGGAAGTTTTTCTTGTATATAATAATCGGCTGACATATTTTGCTATAATATCCGTTTCAATGTTTACCTTGTCACCTTTGCATCTTTTCTTAAGATTGGTATTTTCCCATGTATGGGGAATAATTGTTATCCATAGATATTGTTCATCCATGGAAGACACAGTTAAACTTATGCCGTCAATAGCGATAGATCCTTTAGGGACTATATATGGTTTTATATTCTCAGATAGAAATAATTGTATCTGCCCCTTCATAATCTCTTTAATAATGCTCGTAGCATCTATATGGCCGGTCAGAAGATGGCCCCCTAATTCCTGGTTTAAATGAAGCGGATGTTCCAGATTTACAATATCCCCGGTTTTTAAATCATTCAAATTTGTAGTGTTTAGAGTTGTCTGACTGAGATAAAATGAGCCCCTTTCTTTCCCTGCTTTTGTTAATGTAAGACAAACCCCGTTTACAGCTATGCTTTTGCCAATGGATAAAAGGTCTTCAGAAAAAGGTAGAGTTAAAGTGAGAATCTTTCCATCATTATATGAAATTAGTGAAATTACCTCACCAATCGCCTCTATTATTCCTGTAAACATGTCTTTTATATATTATAATATTTTTAAAAGATTTTACAACCTGCACGGCAATTCGATTACAAAAATTGAATTATTGACAACCCAGAGGAGACCAAACACATGAAGGTGGCTTTTCTACATAACACTCAATCATTAGATCATGGCCCAGTCTTTTAGTCTTGATATTATGGATTTTCACTGCTTCTTCCAATTTTGCTATACCATCACCCTGTATAGCGCTCGGAGCAATCTTGCCACCAATTATTATAGGCGCTATAAACATTATTACCTTATCGACAATCCCTTCCTGAAATGCAGATGCATTTATTCCGGGACCGCCTTCTATGAGAAGGGATGTAATTTGCAGTTTTCCTAATTCTTCAGTCATAGCCTGCATGTCTACACGGTTTTTTCCCTTGGGTTTTACAAATAATACCTTGGCTCCGGAGGATTCTATTTTTTTAATCCTGTCTATAGGAGCGTTAATAGTAGTTATTATTATATTTCCCGCGTCTGATTCCTGTGTAAATATACGCATTCTTATGGGTATCCTTAAAAGACTATCAATAACAACCCTGATGGGATCTCTTCCTTTGCTGTTTTTAAGCCTTGTGGTCAATCTGGGATTGTCTCTCAAGATGGTTTCTATCCCTACCAGTGTCGCGTCCATTTGATTACGCAATTGATGAACATATTCTCTTGATACGTCACTGGTTATCCATTTTGACTCACCGGTTTTTGTCGCAACCTTTCCATCAAGACTCATACCGCTCTTTAGTGTAACAAATGGTGTTCGGGTAGTTATATACTTGAAAAAAAACTCGTTTAATTTTGATGCGGTTTTTTCAAGAATACCCAATCTAACCTCAATTCCTTTATTTTTAAGAATCTCGATACTTTTGCCGTTCACAATCGGATTTGGATCCCTAATAGATATGACGGCCTTGGAAATTCCCGCCTTGATTATCTCATCTACACATGGTGGTGTCTGGCCATGATGACAGCAAGGTTCCAGGTTGATATAGATGGTCGCACCCTTAGCTTCCGACCCTGCCTCTTCAAGGGCTTTAGTTTCCGCATGTTTATCTCCGTAACGGGCATGATAACCTTGCCCCACAATATGATCTCCTTTCACTACCAGTGCGCCTACAAGGGGGTTTGGGCTTACACGTCCCTTGCCTTTCTCTGCCAGCTTTAAGGCCATTTTTATATATTTTTGATCTTGATTATCCACCTATAATGTCCTCTGTATCTTTAAAAAGGGCTTCAATAAAAAACTGGGGATCGAAATCCTGAAGATCTTCAATTCCTTCGCCAATACCAATGAATTTAACGGGTACATCAAGTTCATTGGCAATGCTTATTATAATTCCCCCTTTTGCCGTACCGTCAAGTTTAGTAAGGGCTATACCTGTCAGACCAATTTTCTGATGAAATTCTCTTGCCTGCTGTATGGCATTTTGCCCTGTTGTGGCGTCAAGAACTAAAATCACTTCGTGCGGGGCGTCGGGTAATTCTCTGCTTATCACCCTTTGCATCTTTTCCAGCTCGGACATCAGGTTTTTTTTGGTATGAAGACGTCCTGCAGTGTCTACGATTACAAAGTCAAGGCCTCTTGCCTGTGCAGCACGTATACCATCATAAACAACCGCGGATGGATCAGCGCCGATTTTATGTTTGATTATTTTTGCGCCTATTCTGTCGCTCCAGATCTGGAGTTGTTCAATAGCCGCAGCACGAAATGTATCGCTTGCCACCAGGAGAACCTGATGGCCTTTCTGCTGAAATTTATAAGCCAATTTTGCAATAGTGGTGGTTTTTCCAACACCGTTAACCCCCAGGACCATCATGACAAAGGGATTATGTGAATTTGTTCTAAGTGGGGCCTGAGCCTTCTGGAGGATTTCAAGTATAACGAGTTTTAAAATATCAATCGCAGGGGTGTCTTTCTGTTTTTCATATCTCTCTTTAAGTCGCTCAATGGTTATGGTGCTTGTTTGAACACCGCAGTCTGCTAATATTAGACTCTCTTCCAGTTTTTCAATAAGTTCTGTGTCCAGATGCGAACGGTTCCTAAGCAAGCCCTCAACGCGTCTTATAAGGCCATTATGTGTTTTGCTTAGGCCCATGCTCAGTTTTTTAAACCAAGAATTTTTGTTTTCAGTAACTTCAGGATCTTTTATTGACTTTGCTACCATGGTTTATATATCCTTCAAATTTTAGAAGAGACAAAGAATGCCTTTCTAATGCATATTTTGTAAAAACTTTAAAGATTCTTCAGCCCAGAAGCTCCCGGGTGATCCTTCAATAACGGATGTGAAAGCATTTTTTGCTGAAGATACATCTCCCAGTCCCAAATATGACTGGCCCAAAAAATATTCTATTTCTGCCCCAAGGGAAAGGCTATCCGAAGAGGAATCTGTATTGAGATCTTTTGCCTCTTTAAGACTTTTAATAGCACCTTGAAAATCTCCTAACCGAAAAAGAGCTTTTCCCAACTGTAAACGGGGCTCTATGTAAGTAGGGCTTTGTATCAATGACTTTTTAAAGAATTCAACGGCGTCTTGAGGTTTTCCTAAGTTTAAGTAAGCGCAACCCATATTATAATATGCAAACCCCGGGGTGGAGTAACCGGGATTGTCCAGCGCCACCTTGCAATATTGGATTACATCATCCCATCTGCCCAATTTGCAAAGCACAGCAGCCATATTATTATAATATTCGGGTTCGCGGGGATTTATCTCTATGGCCTTTTGGTAAGAACGAAGCGCAAGCCCGTATTTACCCTGAAAATAATAGGTCAAGCCTAATCCAAAATAGGCACGATCATTATTGGGTGCAATGGTTTTAATCTTTTCAAATTCTTCCTGGGCCAGGGCAAAATCCCCACCTTCCAAATAATGCGAACCGAATCCATAGTGCTGATCAATTTCTCTAAGCAGCTTTTCCCTTGATGCACATCCTGTTATAATCGTTAACAAGACTAACAGGATATATAAAAAATTAATAGGATACCATTTTATCATGTCTTTAAACATTGATCTAAACCTGTCTTTTTCACTTATTCCCTGATATATGGTTCAAGGCAGATATCTATTTCTTTTCTGATACCATTTTATTCATTTTTTCCAAAATAGCCTGTAATTGTGATATCTTATCTCCATAATCAGCCCAATTTCCGGCTTTTTGGGATTGAATAGCTCTCTGATATAACTCGTTTGCGCGCATAACAAGTTCTGAGAGTGAATCGGTTTCTGACAAAGGCAAGGAAATTAAGGAGCCCTCTTTTTCGGAAAACGAACTTTTTGAAACTATGGGTTTTTCCAATTCTCCCCCTTTCAGGAATACTGCCTTTAAAGCCTCATCCAGGGTCTCTCTCATTTCTACAGTTTCTCCAAAAACCACAATAACCCTTTTCAGCTCAGGAAGTTCGTCCTGACTGGCCATAAGATAAACAGGTTCCACATAGATGAGAGACTGTTCAATCGGAATGACCAATAATTCTCCCCGGAACACCTCCGAACCCCTTTGACTCCATAGGGTAAGCTCACTGGATATCTCCGTTTGCTGGTCGATTCTGGCCTCTATCTGTCTTGGTCCGTAAATCAATTTTTCTTTTGGAAACTTGTATATTAAAAGTTTTCCATATTCCTCACCGTCACACCTGGCACACATCCAGGCAATCATATTGTTTTTTTTGTCTCCAAAGGGGGTGAAGGGAAGCATTATAAGAAATTCCTCACCAATATTTTCCTCTAATTTCAGTGTGACATAATATGGCTCCATCGGACGATTGTACTGGGAACTTTCTCCCTGTCCTTCCACTTTTAGAGGAGGCTCCCAAAGGTCCTCTTTGTTATAGAATACCTGGGTATCCTGCATATGGTAAGTTGCATACATAAAGGTCTGGATTTCGAATAGGTCTCTGGGATACCGGACATGTGAACGAAGATAGGCCGGCATTTCATCAATGTCTTTAAACAAACCGTTAAAGATGCGACGATAGGCCTGGATGATCGGGTCTTGAGGGTCGCTTACATAGAAATCCATTCTGCCGGTGTAAGCGTCAATAACGATTTTCACTGAGTTACGGATATAATTGATCCTGGTTCCCATAAGTCTGGCCTGTGCCTTGAAGGCGCTAAACGGAGACGCAGGATTCTGAGGACCTTGAAAATCAGGAGCCAGGCGATAAGGCTCTGAATAAGGATATTTATCTGTTACAGTATATGCATCCTGTATCCAGAAAAGCTGTCCATTGGTAAGAACCAAATAAGGATCATTGTCATATTTAAGAAAGGGAGCCAGGGTGCGCACCCTGTTTTGTATATTGCGATGAAACATAATTCGGCTTTCCGGTTTAGTATACCCGGTCAAAAAGATTTTAGGATCAGAAAATCTAAAAGAAAACAAAGTCTTTGCCCACATAGACCCTATCGGAACCCCACCTACGCCGGAATAATTAGTATATACATTTTTGTCCCCTTTAGGGTAATCAAATTCACCACTTTTGTTATTTACAATGACATAATTGAAGGTATTTTCGCCATAATATATTTCAGGCCTTTTTATTTCGAGGCTATCATAAGATACAGGCGGTATATCCCTGATCATAAGCAATGGGAGGCCCTTTTCCGTTACATGATTGACGGGGCTGAGACAAAGACCATAACCATGTGTATATTTAAGTTGCATGTTTTCAAAGGTCTTAGCTTCACCGGGAAGCTGATCCTGAACCATCTCTCTGCCTGAAATCATTACCTGTGTATAGATGTTGTCTAAATTGTACCTGTCTTCGTCAATACTTGTAAATTTATAGTATGGCCTCAGCTCCTGCAACTGGGCATAGGTTTGTTTAAGGGGCTTTTTGTCCCATAATTTTATATTGTGTATGGTGGGTGCGTTGGCAACAATATCATCCATTGTAAGATTGTCAGATGCGACAAAGTCCAATTCGACGGCCTTGTCTAAATTATATCCCTGCCGAGTATACTGGATATTGTATTTAATATACGGGGTCTCTTTTTTCAATTCATTCGGTTCCACAATAAATTTCTGGATAATAAAAGGATAGAAACCACTTATCAGGACAGAGACAATAAGCATGACTGCGACGCCTATTACAGGCAGTTTCCATCCCCGGGAGGATATATTTATCCAAAACAGGATTGCACAGGCAGCGGCTATTACCAGTATTGCCCAGTATGCCACCATTTGAGCGTTCATATCCGTGTAACTGGCTCCAAAGGCTGCGCCTCTTGGTGAATAAAGAAGGGCAAACATTTTTAATCTCTTGTCCCATGCTATCAATATAAGGATTATGGCACAAAGGGTCGAAAGATGAGCCTTGGCACGTCTCTCAAAACGAAAATCCCCTAATTTCAAGTGTATTGCCCGATCTTTGAGATAAATAAAACCACAGGCCAGTAAGGTTATGACGGTAGAATAAAAAAACCATTTTTGTAACAGCTTAAGTATTGGAAATGAAAAGACGAAGAAGCCTATATCTTTGCTAAAGATTGGATCTAATTGGCCAAAAGGAACCTGATGAATAAATTTAAGTATTGTGTCCCAATAGTTAAAGGCCGGCCAGGCTCCCATAATTATTGCCAGGAAAAAACAAAACAGAAGAATAAATCGATTAATCTGTTTGGGTTCAAATTCCATTATATGCACTACGTCTTGTTTGCGGATAGGAATCTTCCAGTTAAGCTTGTTTGGTTTAATGAATCTTGCGATAGCAATATTTATTAAAATGATAACCAAAAATGCGATAGCAAAGATAATCCATATAAGTATCTTTGCTGTAAACATGGTCCAGAATACAGAGCCGTATTGAATAGTTTTAAACCATAAAAAGTCGGTGTATACAGTAAAAAACTGCCCGGAAAAAACAAAGATAAGTACCAGCAATGTTAAAATTATGAAAAACTTGTTTCGATTCATCAATTTTTTTCTCCTTCCGGCCAAAGTTTTAAAATTCGATAAAAATAATCTATTTCTGATCAAACAGTTTCTTAGTTATTTCTTTATTATATAGAGAAGGGAGATTAATGAAAAGGGATCATTTATAGTATTTTATTTGTTGCTGAATGTCAAGATTCGGCCCAAAATCTTAAAGACCCCGTTAAAGTCAAATTATTTTGGGTTGAGTTCTATAACTTAAATAGATAAAGAAAGGGAAAGAAAAAGATGATTATGATAATTAATTGTTTATTATTTCGACCTGGTAAAAAATCTAAACGAAGTTGTTATTTGTCAGGATTTCGTATTTTTCAAATCCAGAGAAAAGTCGATTATTATTAAATGCCCAGAGAGCTACAAATAATATTGGCTTCACTGTTTTTTGATCTTTCGTGCATTTCCGCTCCCTTATGGAGGAGCTCTCCGATCATTCTGGCATCAGTTGGATAAGAAGCGATTCCGATACTTAATGCCTTTTCGTTTTTGGGATTTTTATTGTCAGCCTCTGAATAAGCCAAAAGAATTTGTTCCTTTAAGCGCTCAGAGAGACAATTGGCTCCATCAATATTTGTTTCTGGCAGGATAAGAGCCAAGATACCATTTTTAATATGAGAAAGGATATCCGTATCTCTCATATTGGCCTTTATGAAATTTCCGAAACGGCGTA
>JBLIRS010000053.1:0-13826 GCA_049472415.1 bacterium
ATGAAAATCACACAAGCGCATGGCTGGAAAGATTATTTAGAAAATATTCCAGATGTCTCATTTTCTATTTTGATGATGCTATCTGGCTTTCCAAAAACTATTTCGGCAGATCATTGGAGCAGAAAATACAGGAAATAATTCGTATGTCCGATTGGATATTTGTCTCACATAAATACCTTGCAGATTACGCGAGGAGATTTAATTCATCAGTTTTAACATTTCCCATGTCCATTGATACCTCCATATATTGCATGAAACAATACAGAATATATACATATCCCGAAGAAAGCCCCAATGGCCGAAAAAATATAATCATAAACGAATCATTCTCGGAATCACACAAAAATCAGGAAAAGGTGATTCTGGGCTGGTCAGGAGGGCCCTGGAATTATCCTCAGCTTCTGGAGTTTTTGAATATTTTTAAGGAAATAAAAGAAAAAACCGGCACAGAAATCCTTATTCAATCCGGAGCGCCGCCTCCTTTAGAAATACAACAAATCGGAGTTACTTATGTGCCATGGCAAAAAGATACAGAAATAGAAATAATACAGAGGATGGATATAGCAATCTGCCCCTTAAGAGACTCTGCATGGACAAGAGGGAAATTCAGTATAAAGCTTCTTCAATATATGGCTTGCGGAATACCTGTGATTTGCTCTGATGTGGGAGTCAATAAAGATGTCATTATCGATGGTCTTGTCGGTTTTGTAGTCAAAGAACAGGAGGAATGGCTGGCAAAGATTCTGACCCTCATTCATGACAGGGAAAAACGACAAGAAATGGGTAAAGCAGCACGACAAAGGGCTGAAAATTGTTATTCCATTGAGAAAGGAAGCACCTGGCTGGCCGATTTTTTTCTTTCAAAAACATAGGGTTATCGCAACAATTTAGTTGTTTGAATATAATAACTTACCGGATGGAATGAATGATGGAGCTTTATATTAAAAAGGGTGACATCGCATTTAAGAAAAAGGAAAGGCATTGGAAAGAATGGTCCATTTTGCTTATCTGCCTGTTTATTGCTTTTTGCCTTAGGTTCGGAGAGTTGAGACGTGTCATGGGAGGTCCGCTTGATCCGGATGTAAGCAGTTTTATTACACTGGCAAATAAAATGAAACCTTTTTCGGAAACGGGATTTTACTCTGCCCGGTTTGGATTGCGGGAACCCCTTTATCTCCTGGTAGCCAAGGTTTTTTTCCTGCTTCCGGGGCCGGATGATTTAAATATTAGATTTGTTTCCTTTGTTTTTTCTCTTTTAGTAATATTTTTAACCTATCTTCTTGTGCGTAACTGGCTTGGAAAAGGTATAGGTCTTCTAGCCGCATTTTTTCTGACCTTTCATACATATTGTATCGAAGCGAGCGCAAGGGGTTTGAGATGTGAATTCCTTACTTTTCTCTTTCTGCTTTTTATCTATTTGACACTCATAAATGAAAAAATGCACCCTTTGCAAAGGATTACGGGAGCAGGAATAATGTCCGGCCTTCTATTTCTGACAAGGACCGAGTTTCTTTTTCCGACAGTCCTTTTTTTCATTTTGCTTCCATTAATAGAAAGAAAAAAATGGAATTTTCTAAGTGCCCTGCTGGCAATAATTATCGGTATTCTAATATTTCTTCCTCATCTTATGGGGATGTACCGGGTCCATGGAGATATCTTTTATACAAGCAATTTGGGCGCCCGTTTCTATACTAATCTTGAGTTTGCGGGACAGCCGGGATTCCCGTCAAAGGAAGAGATTGAGCAAAAGGGCATGTTTACGGGACCAAAGGTGACTCCCTTTGACTATTTTTTTCGTTTTCATACATTGCCCGAACTTTTTTGGGGAACCGCATGGGGGCTGGCCAAGGTTTATATCTATCTGGCAATTCGCTATATCCCGACAAAGACATGGAATACGGTAAAGGAACAGGCCCTGACAACCTGGGCACGAATAAGATTTATCCTGTTTAATCATCCTTTTCGGTCACTTTTATCTATTCTGATAGGGATAGGCTTATTGGGAGGTCTTTTTGGTCTTTGGACAACTACTCACCGGTCACTTTATTTTATCCTTGTTATTTTCCAGATTCAAACCGCTTTTCTTTTTTTCATTGGATTGGAAACTCAGGTGGTCACACATACATGGCCGGTGGCACTTTGGGTGGCGGCCTATTTTTTTACGACTTTTGCAGGCCTTTTATTCAAAAGGTCTTATCCGGAACTTCCAGGAATCAAGTTTAGGGCTATGCAAAAAGGGGTTCGATGATGTGCGGCATCTGCGGAGGAGTTCTATCTGACAGTAAAAGAACGATGCATGAATCGCTATTAAAAGATATGATGGACCAGCTCATCCATCGGGGGCCCGATTCAGAGGGCACCTATTGTGACGGACCGGTTGGTCTCGGACACCGCAGGTTGAGCATTATCGACCTGAGTCCTTTGGGAAGACAACCCATGTCCAATGAAGACGGTTCGCTCTATCTTGTTGTAAACGGAGAGATCTATAATCACAAGACGCTTCGAAAAGAACTCGAAGCTAAAGGCCACAATTTCAGATCAAAAAGTGACAGCGAGGTTGTCCTGCACCTTTATGAAGAGATGCGGGAAGATCTGCTTTCACACCTTTTCGGAATGTTTAGCCTTGCGTTGTGGGATGGGAGAAATAAAAGGCTTTTTCTCGCCCGGGACAGAGTGGGGAAAAAACCCCTTTTTTATTCCATAACGAATACGGGTATTTTCTTCGGGTCCGAGATCAAGGCACTTCTAAAATGCCCTGATGTAAGACGCGAAATCAATTTAGAGGCTCTGCACCATTATCTTACATTTGAGTACGTGCCTCATCCTCTGACTATTTATAAAGGCATCAAAAAACTGCCCCCGGCTCATTACCTTATCTGGGAAAATGGAAATCTGCAGATTAAACGTTACTGGGACCTACATTATAATAATAAACATAGTAATGCGTCTTTCCAAAGTCTAAAGTCAGAATTTCTGGACCGTTTTGAAGACGCAGTACGCATAAGGATGATGAGCGATGTGCCTCTGGGGGCTTTCCTTAGCGGGGGGATCGATTCCAGTGCCACGGTAGCCATGATGAGCAGACTTTCAAACACCCCTGTCAAAACCTTTTCTATCGGATTTGATGACCATGCATATAACGAGCTGTCTTTTGCAAGAAGGGTTGCACAAATCTTCAAAACAGAACACCATGAATTCATTGTGAAACCCAATGCCACTGAGATTCTCCCCAAGCTCATATGGCATTATGACGAACCTTATGCGGACTCCTCCGCCATTCCAACATATTACCTTGCAAAAATGACACGCAGTGAGGTAACGGTTGCACTCAACGGTGATGGAGGGGATGAGTCCTTTGCCGGCTATGAGCGCTACCTGGCGGACTATCTTGCCGGAATATATACAAGGCTGCCCGGCTGGACAGGGCCCTATTTTATAAAAAAGCTCATCAATAGCCTTCCATGTGATTATAGATATAAGGGATATATAAGGAGACTAAAACGCTTTGTGAACGCCCTGGATGATAAACCGGAAAGGCGTTACTGCAGATGGATCTGTTTTTTTGACAATAATGCCAAGGGAAAAATCTATACCCATGATTTCGCATCAAAGCTAAAGGATTCCGATTCCTATTCATACATCGAAGAATGGTATGAAAAGGCGAAGGCGGATACCTTCCTGGACCGGACCTTATATGTAGATGTCCATACATATCTGCCGGATGACCTCATGGTAAAGGTTGATATTGCTACCATGGCCCATTCACTTGAAGCCCGGTCACCTTTTTTGGATCACAGGCTTATGGAATTTGCCGCGTCCCTTCCTCATAATTTCAAACTAAGGGGCTGGCAAACAAAATACTTTCTCAAAAAGGCCTTTGAAGGGCTTCTGCCCAAGGAGATCCTGAACAGACCAAAGATGGGTTTTGGTGTCCCGCTCGATATATGGTTCAGAACCGACTTGAAGGATATGGCCTATGATATACTCTTAAGCCGCAGATCTATTGACCGGGGTTATTTCAGGCAGGAAGAGATACAGAACCTCCTTGATGCTCATTCTCAAAAAAAAGCCGACAATTCTTATCGAATCTGGGCATTGCTCATTCTGGAGCTGTGGCATTTAAATTTTATTGATAAATGAGTAAGAATCAGAGAACTAATCAAAATTTAAAGATCTTCTATTTATTGACGGATTCGGATTTCGGTGGGACCGAGGCATCTGTCATGAGATTGGCTACCGGCATGAGGCAAAGAGGATTTAAAATAGAAATTTGCAGCATTAAAAGGCCGGGATATATGGCTAGAGACATGATGAGACAGGGATTCAAGGTCGCAAGCCTTGATCTGCCTTCCGGAATTACCTGGAATTATCCGTTTCTTTTTTTAACCGGAATCATGCGTTTAAAAAAACTCTTAAAAGAAGTAAATCCCGACATTATTCATTCCTTTCTCTTTCAATCGAATCTGATGACAGCCATGTCCAGGTCCTTTATAGATGGTGAAAAAGCATCAATTAGATATATTTCCTCAGTCAGATGTACAGAGGCCAATAAATCCCAGTGGAGGATCATACTGGATCGATGGGCGTTAGGCAGGTCAGATCTGGTTTTAACGGTTTCGGAGGCTGTAAGGAACAAATATCTGAAAAGAGAAAAAATTCAGCAAAACAGGATAAGAGTTCTCTATCATGGTGTTGAGCAAAGATTTATGGAGGAACAAAAAAAAATATCTGAATTCCGTTTTAAATTGGGTATAGGAGAAAAAGATGAAATGATCGGCACAGTTGCCAGATTACATAAAGACAAGGATATCAAAATTCTGATCAGGGCCTTTGCGTTAGCACTAAAATCAAGGCCTGAAATAAGGCTTCTGATTATAGGCGACGGACCCGAAAAGAATAAATTAAAGGAAATTGCATTGACACTCGGGATAATGGATAGAATCATTTTTACAGGATTTAGACCCGATGTCCTTCCCTTGATTGGATTACTGGATATATTTTGTCTTACCTCAAAAGAAGAAGGGTTTCCGCAATCCCTGATCGAAGCCATGGCCCTTGAAAAGCCGGTAGTAGTAAGCAGGGTAGGGGGAGTAATGGAGCTGATCGAGGATGGTATAAGCGGCATATTAATCCCACCCGGAAATCCGGAAACCATTGGGGATTCTATTCTCTATCTTTTGCAGAACCCTCAAAAGGCCCGAAAAATGGGAAAAGCAGCAAAAGAAAGGGTCAAGCATGGTTTTCTCCTTGATCATACCCTGGATAAAATGGAGGTTATATATGGAGAAGTGCTTAATAAAGTAAGAGAAGTGCGCTAAAGTGCCTAAAGTGTCGAGTGCCTAAAGTTAAGGAATACGCTTTCAGCGTTGTTTTTTGAAAAAAGGGGAAGTTCTTTTGGATGAAATGATTAAGGTTATAAGTGCCTAAGGTTAAGGAATACTTACCTAAATGCTTGAACTATTGCTAAAACTGGTTATTCAGTCAATATCAGATATCTTTTTTATTTTATTTCTGTTGATCCTTTCACTGGGATTAGGAAAAAAGATATGGTCACGTCTATTCGATCCTCCGGTTACTCCTGTTGATTTTATAGAGGAAGGCATATTTTGTATATCCATTGGCTTGGGGTTACTTTCCCTGATAATTTTAATTGTCGGGGTATCCGGATTCCTGCAATTTTGGTGTGTCCTGTCCGTATTTATTTTACTTTTAATATTTGTATTCAGAGAAATAAAAGAATATCTTTCAGGAATTTTTTGTTCAAAAAACACACTTTTTTATCCCTTATCTCACGATCGTCTCTTTCTTATTTTATCACCTTTTTTAATTATTGCATTTACATGGTTGTTTCTTGCATCCAGAATCCCGCCTGTTTTTTATGACGCCCTTGTATATCACCTGGGGGTCCCCAATCAATATCTCATGCATCACACAATTCACTTTATATCCCATTCTATTCATTCACATCATCCGTTTTTGATTCAAAATCTGTTCACAGTATGTCTTCTTTTGGGAGGGCAGGGTACTACGAAACTACTTGTAATGATGTTTGCCGTCTTCAGTTCCCTATCCCTTTCAATTTTTGCAATTAGATTATGCAAACGGCCCATTTCATGGTTAGCCGGTGCGATCTTTTTATTAACACCCACAGTCCTCTTAACAGGGGCCTTGGTTAATGTGGACCTCGGTTTTTCGTTTTATACCATTTTAGCAATTTATGCCTTATGTATGTGGTCCATAAATAAAGAAAATAAATGGCTCATCATATCGGCCTTAATGACAGGTTTTTCTTTAGGCACCAAATATACGGCGATAATTCTCTGTTTAGGTCTTTGTACATTATGCCTGTTTTTTGTTCTGATAAAGGATAGATGGAGTCCAGGAAAAGCAGCAAAGACCATTGTTATCTTTGTCTTTATTGCCTTATCCCTCGGGTCCGGATGGTACATCAAAAACCTTGTCTGGACCCGGAACCCCTTCTATCCTAAATGGTCTTATATATGGGGAGATCCTAAAATACCCAAAGAAAATCTGGACGCCTTCGATTCATCAGCCAATGCCTACAATACAAAAGATGTAACAAGAAACAGCATCCTTTCCCTGCCATTGGATCTTATTCTTCATCCGGAATGGTTCGGAGTGGGTGGCTCACCCGGTCTTTTATTTTTAATATTGCTTCCTCTTGCATTTGTCCCTGACAAAAAAAATAAATCATATTACTTATTGATATTATATTGTATTTTATATTATTTTTCCTGGGCCTATACCTTTAGAATGACACGATTCGCCCTGCCGCTTTTAGCCATTCTTATACTGCTTGCAACCGATACTCTGGACAGGATGTTTAAACTTAAATGGAAATTATCCAGTTATATAATCATCACAGTTATTATGTTGGGTTTTTCCTATAACCTCTACCAATCCATAGCAACATTTTCCCATATATATGATCCATGGAAATACCTGACAGGAAGAGAAACGGAAGCTGCCTATCTCTCCCGTGTAATACCAAGCTATCCTATATTCAGATATATTGACAATAACCTTTCTTCAGATTCTAAAATCCTTTTTCTTGGTGAAACAATGAATTATTACTGTCACAGGGATATTATTTCCCCGACGGCTTTTGACATCAATCCCCTGATGCCGGTTCTCAAAAATGCAAAAACCAGGGGAGATGTTTATGATTATTTGAAAAAGACAGGTATTACACACATTCTCATTAATTTCCCCGGGATTGAACGGCTCGATCGATCCTATAAAACATTTGGATTTACAGACAAGGATCGAAGACTGCTGGGAGATATCCTGCAATCCTCAAAAGTTCTCGCAAGACGAATGCTTTCAGGCGGTGGCGAGATTGTACTGATAAGGCCATGAAATCACAATCGAATGAACCAAACATCATGATAGAGGCAACGGATAAGCCCTGGAATTCACCTACAACTCTCTATATAGCAAGAAAACTGCGAGCTATCGCTAAGGAAAGTCCCCTATCTGTTCTTGACCTGGGATGTGGTGACGGTACTGTAATCAAGTATCTTCTGGAATATGGTTACGATCTTTACGGATATGATTTTCCGGAATGTGCCGCCGCTCTTAAAAAAAGAATCGGCGAATATTTTGGCGCATCCTTCGATAGACATATTCGTATAACTGAGGATGCGCAATCAATCCCCTTTGGGGATAAATTATTTGATGTTATCTATGCGAATCAGGTATTTGAACATATAAGATCTCTGGGAAGTATATTACAGGAATGCGCCAGGGTCCTGAAGCCAAATGGTGTTTTGCTTGCAACTTTGCCTTTGGCAACCAGTCCCATAGAAACGCATATAGGGATTCCATTTGCTCACTGGATACCTCATGGAAATTTTCGTGTTCAATATCTTCGGTTTTTCTATGCTATGGGATTACGTTCCGGATCAAAAGGGATTTCATCTCTTGAAACAGCAATTAATCAGGATCTTTATCTAAAAGAAAAAACGTTTTACCGATTTCTGAATGAGATTCTGAACCTTTCAAAGCTTCATTTCCAATCATGCAAATGCGAAACCGATCTCCTGGTTAGTGCCAAACTGGATCTTATGAAAAGCGATAAAAATCCTATCAGTTATTTGTCAGGATCTTTTATACGTCTGTTTGAAGGAAATTGTCTAAGTCTACTGGCAACATATTTTATTGATGCTGCATTTTGCATGTCATATCCAAAAAACCGGTGAATTGATGTTCTGATTTTTCATTGTTTTAAATCATTGACTTTAGCACGCTCTGAATCCATTAGCTTTGAAAATTAAGATTCTGCCCCATAAGAAAAATTTTGATTTTATTATGGAAATTGTAATATAATATAATAAATTTCATTTAGAAATGAGGGAAAACAATGTATTATAATTCAATCTTGAATGCTATAGGAAATACCCCAATGGTCAAGATACACCATATCACACATCGCGATGTTTATGCAAAAGCCGAATTCTTGAATCCCGGTGGAAGTATTAAGGATCGTGTAGCAAAACATCTTATAGAGGAAGCAGAAAAGGCCGGCCTTTTAAAAAAGGGCTCCATAATCCTTGAGCCAACTTCAGGCAACACAGGCATAGGAATGGCCTTTGTAGGTGTACAAAAAGGATACCGTGTGATCATCGCCATGCCGGAAAATATGAGCGAGGAAAGAAAAAAGATCATAAAGGCCTTTGGAGGAGAATTGTGCCTCACTCCGGCGGAGAAAGGTATTCAGGGAAGTGTCGATTTCGCTGAGGAACTGGCAAAAAATGACCCTAATATCTATATACCCCAGCAGTTTGAAAATCCTAAAAATCCGGAGATCCATTATCTGACAACTGCCAGAGAGATATGGAAGCAGATGGACATGGAAATAAGCGTTTTTGTCGCCGGGGTTGGAAGTGGAGGCACCCTTGGAGGGGTTGGGAAATTCCTGAAAGAAAAAGACCCCGGGATAAAAATTATAGCAGTTGAGCCGAAAAACAGCGCTGCCCTTCTTGGCAAGGAACCAGGCCTTCATCAGATACAGGGGATAGGAGACGGATTTGTGCCAAAGGTCCTGGATATTTCACTTATTGATGAGGTTATAACTGTGAGTGATGATGATGCCATACAAACCACCAGGGAACTTGCAAAGGAAGAAGGTTTACTTGTTGGCACTTCATCAGGAGCGAATGTGTGGGCTGCGGTTGAAGTATCTCTTCATCGTCCGGGCGCTGTTGTGACTGTGCTGCCGGATCGGGCTGAACGTTATTTCAGCACAAGTCTGATTTAAGCCGGGTTCGTGATAAGGCCGTAAAGAAGTCATTGAAGGATTCATTTTCAACTTGAAAACTGACAATTCAATTGAAAAAAAGGAAGGACCACTATCATCAGGGATCCTTCCTTTTTAAAAAATTTCTAAAAACAGAATTCTGCTTTATTCCGCCGTCTTTTCGCCCTTGATCTTAAATTCTACCATATCGGCATAAGATTCATCATCATGGCAATTAAGACAGGACACCTTGTTAGCCTTGTGTGCTTCTATATGGCAATCCTCGCAACTTACATCAGCCTCTTCGTGAATTTCATAAATATTCTCAACCTCTCCCGCTATACGGGGATGTTCCGGATGGCAGGAATCGCATTTTTGATATCTGATATCTGTATCTGAGTGGCATATAAAGCAGGTATCCTTCATATCAGGCATGAACTTTTGCTGCCTTCCATGAGCTACATTCTTATGGCATGGCATGCATTTGTAGCGAGTTCCTATTTTTTCGTTCAACTCAATGTGCATCTTGTGGTTCAACTTTACGGTTTCAGCATGATTACTTTCTTCATCAAGCTTTTCGAGCTGGTCTATAGTATGACAACCTTCTCTCAGACAAATAACCGGCAATGTAGCCTCCACATGGTGATAACCGGCAAAATGAAATAAGAGAGAGAATATCCCGTTTGCCTTGGCCTTGAGAAAATTTAGAAATCCGGGCTTTACATGGCAAAGCATACAATTTTTCATATGTCTTCCTGTACCGGGTCCATGGTTACAAAGGGTCCAGGTATCAAAATATTCATTCATTTCATGACATCTATTGCAAAACCAGGGAGTACACGTAACTTCAATACCAACAACGGAAACAACACCAATAACCAGCACGACAACTAACAATATTAGAATTTTTTTCATACTGCTTGACTTTTTTTTAGTACTTGTCGCCACATTTGCCTCCTTTTACATTTATACAAGAGATTTAGAGTATAACATTATAGTAATGAATTCATAGCTCATAGAATTTCTATTCTAATGACAGGTTTATAAAAAAAATTATCTTAAATAATTAAGGTATAATAAAATAAAAAATATACTTGGCCTTTGAAATTCCGAATTAAATCATTATACTTATTTATAATAGCTTTGTAAAGTCACTTTTGATTTTTGACATCCCAAAAGGATCCTGACTCATTTTTTACCCTGATTAAATATTCAGGTAAGAGAGTATCCTGTTTCATGGAAATTCTAAGGTCAGGATATAATCCTCTCAATCGTTCCAGGTTCTTGCCCCCCTGTCCTTTCAATATTGAAAATTGTCCGGGTGATGATTGAATAACAATTGATTCCTTAATATTTGAAGATTCAATATTCTCATGAATACATCCATTTATGTGATCAAAAATTATTTCGGATTCTACCAATTCTCCGAAGGCAGGATGAAACGGGCCTGCACATATAGCCCCTTCTCTTTGTAAAGAGGGTGTGGGCTGTAAGCCACATCTTATTATCTTTATACCTGATCCTCTTAAAAGTTTAATTCCATCCTTACAAAGGCTAATAGCGTCTGTCAGGGAAAGCGGATTATATAATCCTTTTTGAAAAAGTTCCTCCAGGGGAGTTCCTTTAATCACTAAGGCAGGGTATAACCGGACAAACTCAGGCCTGAGGGATATTACATTATATATTGTGGTTAGAAAAGATTTTCTGTCTTCGCCCGGCAATCCCGGCATGAGCTGAACACCTGTAACAAATCCCTTATTTTTAAGCGTGTTTAATGCCTGAATACACTCTTCCGGACCGTGCCCTCGTCCTGATCTGCGGAGCACTTCATGATCCATTGACTGCACGCCCACCTCCACTGTTTCAACCCGGTATTCCTTTAATAAATCTATTATATTTGAAGTGCAATAATCGGGTCTTGTTGAGATTCGTATCCCGTCTATTCGTTTTTTTTCAAGCATATGAAAGGCCGGATCAAGAAGCTCTCTCTGCAGCCTTTCCGGGATCGCAGTGAAGCTAGAGCCATAAAAGGCTATCTCTTTGCGCACCTTGCTCGAAGAAGCAGAATCCGGCACAAGGCAGAATGTTTCAATCTCTTCGCAAATCTTTTTTATAGAAATCTTTGAATTGTCACCGGTTATGGTCTTTTGATCACAAAAAACACATTTATGCGGGCAACCAAGATGTGGAAGAAATATTGGAAGAATCTTGTAACGCATTAAATTTTATCTAATAAGGATAAGCTGAATCAAGCATAAGATATTTATCAATGCAGGAAATGTCTTATGCCTGTGAAGATCATGACCATACCATGTTCATCAGCCGCCTTGATGACCTCTTCATCCTTTAGAGAACCTCCGGGCTGAATGATTGCCGTAGCCCCCGCTTCCGCTGCAACATCCACACCGTCACGAAAAGGGAAAAAGGCATCCGATCCAACGGCCGTTCCTTTAAGAGGTAATCTTGCCTTCATAATTGCCAATTTGGTTGAGTCTACACGGCTCATCTGTCCTGCTCCAACGCCCACTGTCTGATTTTCATTGGTAAAAACGATGGCATTGGATTTTACATGTTTTGAAACCTTCCATGCAAAACGTAAGGCCTTAAGTTCTTTTTGGGTGGGTTTTCTTGTGGTCACTATCTTCATCTTATCAGGGTCTAAATCTATCAGATCTCTGTCCTGAATGAGGAGGCCGCCTACAAGCTTTTTAAAAGTCCAGCCATGTCCGGGCCTTTCTTTCCACGGGCTAACTTCCATAAGCCTTATGTTTGGTTTTTTTGCAAAAACAGTAATGGCATCATTATTAAATCCGGGAGCAATAACAGCCTCAACGAAGGTAGAGGTAATCTCCTCGGCTGTTTGAGAGTCCACTTTCATGTTAAAAGCCAGGACACTCCCAAATGCAGATACAGGGTCCGTTTCATGCGCTAACCTGTAGGCTTCAATGAGGCTGGATGCAGAAGCCACCCCACAAGGGTTGGTATGCTTTATTATCACGGCCGTGGCTTCGGAAAATTCCTTAACCAGTTCAAGTGCAGCCTCCAGATCTATCAGATTATTATAAGAAAGCTCTTTGCCCTGAAGTTTCCTGGAATTTCCCACACAAGGCTCATCTGTATGCTCACGATAAAAAGCCGCCCTTTGATGGGAATTTTCCCCGTACCGCAAATCCTGGGCCTTTTCACATTCCATCATAAGAATTTTTGGAAAAGTTTGTTCTTCCTCTATACACGGACCATGATCCGTAATTGAAACACGGTCAAGATAGCGGCTGATCATTTGATCGTATCTGGCTGTGTGCTGAAATACCTTTTGCATCAGGCGATAGCGGGTTTTTAGACTTATTTGTCCTGCATTATTATCCATTTCCTCCAATACCAAAGGATAATCCTCGGGAGAAACAACAACAGTAACATCCTTGAAATTCTTTGCAGCGGAACGGAGCATTGTCGGCCCGCCTATATCTATATTTTCAACCGCTTCTTCAAAAGTCGTCTCCGGTTGGGCAATCTTTTGTTCAAAGGGATAAAGATTAACCACTACAAGATCAATGACAGGGTAGTTTTGATCTCTGAGCTGCTCCATATGTTCCGATTTGTCCCGTCTGGCAAGCAATCCGGCATGAATTTTAGGATGCAGAGTCTTGACCCTTCCCTCCAGCATTTCAGGATGGCCTGTAAAATCAGACACCTCTTGCACCTTTATTCCATTTTCAGTAAGAATTCTTGCCGTTCCGCCTGTAGAAAGGATATCAAAGCCGTGTTTCTGCAATCCCTTGGCAAATCCTATGATCCCTAATTTATTCGACACGCTGATCAAGGCCCTTTTCATCTTTTTCTCCTTTGATCTAACTAAGATTGTGCAGTAATAATAAATCTAAAGATATTTCATAATACTCAGATTTTCCGGGACTGTCAAATTGAATATTCCCAAAACCCTATTGTTGTAAAAATGCCCATCTCTATGCAATAATATCTGAATTATAAAATATTAAATAAATTGACGGATTATCCTAAAGATCATTCTGGAGAAATATTATGAAAATAGAAGATTTTAAAATTGAGTGGCAAAAAGAACTTATTCCCCATCATAAACCGGATATGATATATGAATGCATCAATTGTTCCCAAAGCTATGGCTTGGACCAGTTTCTTTATACATGCCCTTCATGCAAAGGTCTTCTGAAAATAAGGGACCTTAATTTTGATCTTTTAAAAAAATGTACCGGTGAAACATGGAAAAATATATTTGATCAGCGCAAGCTGCTTAATATATCAGCATTGAAGGGAATTTTCCTTTTTCAGGAACTGATCCTGCCTATTGTGCCGTTGAAGGATGTCGTTTATCTTGGAGAGGGACATACCCCTATCGTAGAGGCAAATGAGGCTCTAAGCGCTGAAGTCGGTATAGAATTCTTTATTAAATACGACGGCCTCAATCCTTCGGCCAGTTTTAAAGACAGAGGCATGGCAAGCGCCATTAGCTTTATCAATTATTTTGTTAACAGCAAGGGCATTGAACAGATACTTGGGATATGCGCCTCCACAGGTGATACTTCTGCTGCTG
>JBLIRS010000054.1:0-13771 GCA_049472415.1 bacterium
TTGTGACTACCTTAGTATTAATTTTCTGAGGTCGCAAATTGCGATATCAAAGATACCTTTATAAATTGGAAATCACAGATTGTGATATCCAGATTGTCTCGCAACCTGCGAACAATCTATTTTATAAAAATTAATAATAATTTGTTATGACAAAAGAATTAGAAAAATCAAAAGATCGAACCTTTTTAATTCCTCAAAACGCAATCCAAAGTAAAATCCTTGTTTTTAGAGGTAAAAATGTAATACTCGATAGAGATTTAGCATTGCTCTATGAAGTTAAACCTATTGCTTTACGCCAACAGGTTAAGAGAAACATTGAGCGGTTTCCCGACGATTTTATGTTTCAGCTAACAAAGAAAGAGGCTGGTTTTTTGGTATCACAAAATGTGATACCTTCAAAACAAAGCCTGGGCGGTTATTTACCTTACGCCTTTACAGAAAATGGCGTTGCTATGCTCTCTAGCGTGCTTAAAAGTAAAAAGGCAATAAATGTAAATATCCAAATTATGCGGGCATTTACCAAAATGCGGGAAATGCTGGTAAATTATCAAGAGTTGAAGCAAAGAATAGAGAGCATGGAAAGAAAAGTTGATGAAAAATCAAAAGTTAATAGTATTCTTTTTGAAGAGGTTTTTAAAGAAATAGAGGCCGTTAAGAGGCTTCTCTCTCCGCCAGAACCGATCCAAAAGGAGGAGATAGGGTTTAAGGGTGGAGGGAAGAAATGAAACAACAAAGCCTTTTCAATATGCTTAATTGGGATAAAACTTAATATCTTATGTTAATTTAGCATCTAGATAATGCAATATGCTTCGGGCTATGTTAATTAACGATCAATTAATTAGATAATAAAAAAACACATGAAAAGCTTAAATGTAAATCCTTTTCTTATTTGTATATGCGGGGCCTCGCCTTTGGAAATCTTCTGGATTAAAAGAGGCTTAAAAATTAAGGCGACATGGAGAGAGGGATCCGCACTTTATCTATTTGGGACCTATTCTGGCCAGAAGGTCCTGCTTGTCCAGTCCGGAATAGGTGGAAAAAATATCCGTTGTGCCTTGCGGGATCTTCCCCTCAAATATGATATAGGACTGGCCATTAATATTGGATGCACTGGCTCTCTGGTCCCGCATCTGAGGGTGGCTCATCTCAATATTCCCTGTCAAATAAGGCTCTATAAACAAAACAATCTGAATTATACTCCTAATAAAAAGACCTTGCTATTTGCTCGTTCAAGGGCCATTTCGTTTAAAAGGGCAAAATCTCATTTCCTTCCGGCTTTAACAATAAAAAAGGCAATGGACAGGGAAGAAAAAATGGCCTTGCTCAGGAACGACCCTGACCTTGGTTGCATTGATTTAGAATCATTCTATTTTGCCCGGTTCTTTTCTGATATTCAAATACCCTATCTGATAGTCAGGGCGGTTTCCGATACCTGGGACTTTAACTTACCACCGGTACCTTATCTCAGCCCTTCGTGCTGGAGGAGATGGACATATATGCCCGGGATTTCAAAACAATTGCCAAACATCTTGCGTTTTCATATTGCAGTGATTAAGGCATGTTGGGCAAATCAGAGATTTGTCAGATATCTAATCCGTGGCATCGAAAGACCGGATGTTTGAGAATGGATTTATCTTTGGATATATGCGAGATTTACGAAACCCTCATGGGAGAAGGTGTCTCTTCCGGTTACCCATGCAGTATAATCAGGTTGGGGGGCTGTAATCTGGATTGTACCTATTGCGACACAAGGTATGCAGTTCTTGATCATAGAAAAATGTCATTAGAGAGAATACTGAATCAAATAAGAACCCCATACCCCAGTCGTGTCCTTGTTACGGGTGGTGAACCTCTTATTCAACCGGAGACCCCGGTGCTTCTTAAGTGCCTTTTGGACAGGGGCTATAAAGTGTACCTTGAGACCAATGGAAGCCTGGATGTGAGTTCGATAGATCCGGAAGTCGTAAAGGTTATGGATTTAAAATGTCCGGCCAGCGGGCAGCAGGATAAGAATCGTTATCAAAATCTGAAACATTTAACACCCCGGGATGAGATCAAGTTTGTAATTGCAGATAGAAAGGATTTCCAATGGGCCCGGAAAATCCTCGAGAGATATTCGATCCTAAACCAGGTAACAGTCCTTTTTTCTCCTGTTGAAAGGTATTTGAAACCCGGGGTATTGGCGGAATGGATATTAAAGGAAGAACTGGAAGTGAAACTTCAGATCCAGCTCCATAAGATCCTCTGGGGAGAAAAAAGAGGGGTATGAAGGCGGTTTGTCTTACAAGCGGTGGTGTTGATTCAACCACCTGTCTTGCCATAGCAAAAAAGGAAGGCAGAAGGATTTATGCCCTCAGCTTCCTCTATGGTCAAAGGCACGGCCATGAGATTTACGCTGCCCAAAGGGTCGCTTCATTTTTTAAGGCTGAAAAACACCTTTGCCTGACAGTAGACCTGGGAAAGATTGGCGGGTCCAGCCTTACCGACCTCTCCCAGGTCATACCCACAACACCTGTTTCAAAAACCACTAATGAGGCAGATACATTATCTGCGGAATCATCCATCCCAAACACCTATGTTCCCGGCAGAAACCTGATTTTTCTGTCTCTTGCCGTTGCCTGGGCAGAAGCTATAGGCGCTGCAGAGATCTTTATCGGGGCCAACTCCCTTGACTACAGCGGCTATCCGGACTGCAGGCCGGCCTTTCTGGAATCGTTTGAAAAAACCGCAAATCTGGCAACAAAAGCCGGGGTCATAAATGGTCAAAATATTATCGTCCGGGCGCCCCTTCTTTATATGTCAAAGGCAGAGATTATTCGAACCGGTTTAAGTCTGGGTGTAGACTACAGTATGACGTCCAGTTGTTACCAGCCAGACATTAAAGGCCGGCCATGCGGAAAATGTCATAGCTGTCAATTAAGGCTAAAAGGTTTTAAAGAAGCGGGCCTGTCCGATCCGCTTGAATATCAGAATATATAAAACGACAGATCATAACCGCTTCTTCACTTTTTCCAACGATTTCCGGAAACTTCATTAATAACCTCAATGACTTTTTTGCGAATCCGCCAAGCCTTAACTTAACTAGTATTAATTGGTAATCAGTAAGGCATTATAGGAATTCACCAAACCCGCTCCATAATACTGATCCCAGCCCACAGCACCCAGATCTGTTGAAGAGGAAGAAAGGATCGCTTTAACCTGCTGTGGAGAAAGGGTAGAGGTGCTTTTTCCTATCACCAGCGCCGCGACCCCTGAAACCAAAGCGGCAGCGGGAGAAGTCCCCTCCATAAAATAATAGTAAAATGAGCCTAAATTTGTTCCGTCATGTGTTTGTTGCAGAATTCCATCACCATAAAAGTCAAAATTTTGATCCACGGAAACATCTCCCCCCGGCGCACAGATATCGACCGCAGATCCGTAGCTGGAATATGGAGCCAGTGTCTTATCATATCTGACGGCACTCACGGAAATGCTCTGAGAATAGGAAGCTGGATATTCGAGGGTGCTTGACCCGGAATTGCCCGCTGAACATATCACAACCACACCATTATCTACGGCGTAGTTGACTGCCGCCTCCTCGCTTACGGATGTACCTTCACCCCCCAGGCTCAAACTGATTATTTGGGCGCCATTATTCACAGCAAAATAAATGCCGTCGACTTCGTCAGAGATGCTCACAGATCCTGTATTATCCATTACTTTAACAGGAAGAATCGTTGCCCCGTAAGCAACACCAGCTACACCTATATAATTATTGGTGCTCTGGGCTATACAACCGGCCATATGGGTCCCATGCCCGTTGTCATCATCAGGATAAGGATCTGAGTTGACAAAATCCCATCCCGTTCTGAACGAAGTACCGGCAAGATCCGGGGCCTGAACATAAATACCGGAGGTCCTGTAGGCCACACCCGAATCAAGCAAAGCTACTGTCACACCCGTCCCTCGGCCCAGATCCCAGGCCGAGGTGTTCTTCATCAGAGGGTGATGCCATTGATAGGAAAAATATCTGTCATTCGGGACTAAATGGCCGTGCCGAATATAATTCGGCTCTGCATATTCAACTTCTGCTTCCTGCTGATATTTGCTAACCATCTCTTCCACTGTGGAACCGACAGGTATCTCAATGACTTTGAATCCGGCATAATCACTTTCATCTATCTCTTTGCATCCATGTTTATCGTTAATCATCTTCTGCTTTTCGTTAGTGACATCGGAGTGAAACTTTACAATGATCTGGTTTGAAACATATTCTTCCCCATCTACATGGTCCTGAGACACAGGGGGCATTTCTGCCAATTCGGAGCTATTACTATTAGACTGAGAAACCGGATATGAACTGTACGATGATCCAGATAGCTGCGCCCAGGTCAATGGATTCAGAATACCACCGGAATACCAGTTATTGGCTCCGCCAAAAAGTGAAGAACTAGTCGACCCAAAACTCTGAGTTCCTGAATATCCCCTGTAAAAATTGTTTGATTGAACCCCTCCCGTATATTGACTGGATGAACCAAAGGATGAAAAGGGTTGATAAGATAAACCCGGGAAAGAAAAACCCCAGCCGGAAGGCGTGAAATAGCTTGTTGTCTGGCCAAAGCCTCCATTAGAATATGGAGAAAAAGATGTTCCCTGACTGGATTGAAATGTTAAGGGTGAAAATCCTCCTGTCCCGCCAAACACGGATCCATAATTAATCGATGTCGACATGTAAGGACTTGTGCCATAAAGACTTTGTCCCCCGGTAGAGAATGGAGTCATATATGAGAATAAGGGAGAGCCGGTCATATATGAACCATAAGAAGACAGTCCCGTTGAATAAAATCCGTTGCCGCCGGAAAATGATGCCGGCCATCCCCCGAGAAATTGGCCTATTCCGTTTCCGGGCATTAATAAAAAAATGGCTGTGCTAAAAATAAAAACGAATAAACAAATTAATATATGGTTTGAATGATTTCTATTTAAAAAATATCTGAACATAATTAATTCGCCCCCTTTTTGAGAGTCGTATTTTTAATACGGGATAAAATCTTGTTAATTAAATAAAAAAGATGGATTCACATCGGTAAAAACGAAAAAACATCTTAGTAAATAATATTTGGATATAATGATCTAGCAAGAATGATCTTATGAAGACGTTAGATGCATAACGAATGCCCGAATTAAAATTTAAAGAGATAAAAAGAGACGATTGATAATAATATGTATAATTTATCAATAGATTATTCAATGCTAAATATGTATGCATATAAAATTTATAATACATCTGGAATTGTTTTCAATAAGCTTTTTAGTGAGGATCCAAAATTGATTTGTTGCAAAATATTGCGCTTAATGCACGGCATAACAATTTAATCTGAAAAGCATTATTTCGAAACTTAGAATTACTGGAGTATTAAAAATGTTTTGCCGATATTAATGATAGGTAAAAGGGAAAAATCCTCTTCCAGTTATGGGATTTACTTAATGTATTTATTGATATTTATTGTATCCCTTTCCTTGACACTAATACAGACTTTTGACATAATTGATCATTAACAAGACAGAAATCTGCGAGTTTAGATTTCTGACAAGGAGGAAGAAATGCACGAGCCGAAAGACATTGTTGAGGCATATCTTCTCGAGAGCGAGGTTGATATTGAAGCAGCCAGGCTCACCTATGTAAATGGTCTCTATAGCAGAACAATACATTTTGCACAAGAGGCTGTTGAAAAAATTACTAAGGCCTGTCTCACTATGAGGAGTGTCGTCACAAGGGATCATAAGACTTCAACCCTCTTTGTAGCCGTCTTCAAAGGAGAAATCGAAGAGATAAACAAGATATATGAATGTATAATCTCTTTAGAAAAACACGGAGCAAGGACCAGATTTCCTCTCTATCAAAGGAAGGATCTCCCGCTTTGGATCCCTTCGAAGATCTATGGAGAACCGGAGGCAATGGAGGCGCTCAGCAAGGGAGAGTATGTTTATAAGGTTCTTAGGGATTTTGTCGAAAACCATATACTAGCGCCAGCTTAGGAGAAGATCTGCGAGAAGCAATGAATCCCGAAAACATCTCAGGGGACCACTCAAACTCTGATGAAACTCGTGTCATTCTCATTGTGGATGATGACAGGGAATTTTGTCATACCCTAAAAGACATCTTAGAGGCTGAAGGATTTAAGATACTAATTGCTTTTAATGGAGATCAGGCATACCAGATCACAAAATCCAAAAAGGTTGGGCTTATAATCTCCGATGTCCGCATGCCTGTTGTAAATGGAATAGCTCTCCTTGAAATGATAAGGGGAAAAAATCCCGGCATGAAGATTATAATAGTCACTGCCTATGAGGAGATGAAAATCTATATCGAAGTTATGCGTTTGGGCGCCTTCTGTTTTTTAAAAAAGCCCTTGGATATAGACGCTTTAAAACAAAAAGTGATAGAAGCATTTAGCTAATCCGGTTAGTGAATAATTATGGGAATTTTATCTTATCTTAAGAGAGGCTTCGCCTTTCTGTTTTATACCCTTCTTATCCTTATAATTATCTTTTTGGGTTCAGTTACGGGATTTATAATCCAAATCAAAAAACAACTACCCGACCTGTCTATTTTAAAGGAATATGAACCAAGCCTAATCACAAGGGTTTATAGCTCAAACGGAGAGTCATTAGCTTATTTCTGCCTCGAGAAGAGGATTCTGGTTCCTTATAATTCATTGCCTTTGCATTTGATTCAGGCAATTATCTCGGTTGAGGATGCCAATTTTTATAAACATCATGGTTTGGAGTTTGAAGGAATATTAAGGGCGACTTTACGGAACCTGAAACATAGGGGCTTCGTAGAAGGAGGAAGCACCATTACCCAGCAATTGACACGCTCTCTCATGCTCCATTCGGAAAAGACGATTATACGTAAATTCAAAGAGGTGCTCCTGGCTTTGGAACTGGAAAAAGTTTATTCTAAGGAAAAAATTATTGAGATGTACCTGAATCAAATCTATTTAGGCAAAGGATCTTATGGAGTCGAATCGGCCGCAAGGACCTTTTTCGGCAAACATGTGGAAAATCTGGATCTAAGCGAATCAGCTCTATTGGCCGGCATGCCAAAGGCACCTAACCATTATGATCCTTACAGATATCCAAAACGAGCACTCGAACGCCGAAATTATGTACTAAAAAGAATGATGGAGGAAGGTTATGTTGATTTAAATACATATGAAAAAACAATAAAATTTCCGCTAAATCTCAACAGAGTTGAACATGAAAGCGTACAGGCCCCGTATTTTGTTGAATATGTAAGACGCTATATCGAAGAAAAATATGGCGCCCAAACTCTCTACAGGGGAGGATTAAAGGTTTATACCACATTGGATCTGGATGCTCAGAAAATTGCTGAGAGGGCATTAAGTTCGGGCATAGAAAATCTGGACAAAAGACAGGGATTCCGTCCGCTCAAAGGAAAAGAATCCCTTCAGGAAAAGACCACAAAGGATTTTAGTGGCATTTTGAAGTCCTTTGATGAAACAGGTGAATTACCTGCAGATCAATTTTTAGGCGAGGTCATTGAGGTTTCAGATACCCAGGCCTTTATCAAGCTTGAGGACTCATATTATATAGGTATCCTGAATATAGAGGATGCCCTTTGGACAAAAGCAGAATCTCTGGATGTTATCCTAGATCCTGGTGATAAAATATATATAAGGATTCAGGAAAAGATCAAAGAACATCAGGAAGGACCACCAATAGGCCAATACAGAGTAAGTCTGGGGCAAAAACCCGAAGTCCAGGGTGCCTTCGTGGCACTTGATTTAAAAACCGGATATATAAAGGCCATGGTCGGAGGTTATGATTTTTCAGCCAGCAAATATAACCGCTCTGTTCAAGCCAGAAGACAGCCGGGTTCCGCATTCAAACCCTTTATTTATTATACCGCACTCAAACAGGGATATACCTTAGCAGACGTCTTTATAGATTCACCAATCATCTATCAGGATGAATCCCAAAATAAGGATTGGAAACCGGAAAATTACTATCAAAAATTTTTTGGCCCTACTACGCTAAGAGAGGCATTAGAAAAGTCCAGAAATGTGATTACCATCAAGGTATTAAAAAAGATAGGCATCGAGGAGACCATTGAAACTGCCAGGCAAATGGGAATAAGCTCTCCTCTCGCTCCTGACCTTTCACTCGCATTGGGAAGTTCGGGGATTTCTCTATTGGAATTAACATCTGCCTATGGGATCTTTGCTGCTGAGGGCGTAAAAACAAAACCTCTGGCAATCCTGAGGGTAGAAGGTCCGGAAGGTGAAATTCTCGAAGAGCACGAGCCCCAAAAAGAAAGGGTTCTGGATGAACAAACATCCTACCTCATGACTCAAGCCCTTATGGGTGTTGTTGATCATGGCACTGGTTGGAGGGCCAAGTCGTTAGGCCGACCAGTTTCCGGAAAAACCGGCACAAGCAATAATTGCGTGGATGCCTGGTTCATAGGATATACTCCTGATATTGTAGTAGGGGTATGGACAGGATTTGACGAATATAGAAGCCTGGGGGATATGGAAACAGGGTCCAGGGCTGCTGCCCCTATCTGGGTAAGATTTATGAAAGAATATCTCACGGATAAGCCCATTCAGACATTCCCCATACCAAACGGAATCGATTTTGTCCCTATTGATCGAAAAACGGGCTTACTGGCCACCAAGGATTGTCCTGTCATATTTCGAGAGGCGTTTAAGGAAGGAACCGAACCTAAAGAGTTATGCAATTCACATCAGATCTCCCATGATCATTTTGTAAGCATAGATATGGATCTGAGCAAAGAAGGCCAAACACTGACACACAAGGGATCGAATACTATTACTCCCACCAGTCTGTCTTATGATTCTGATTAAGCTGCGGACTCTCTCTCTCTACAGGGACAAACTTTCTTCGTTTAATTTGGAGCAATGAAACCTCTTTGACCGAATCTCCGGAAGGCACAATGGTTGTTTTACCTGAAACGCCCGGAAAGTCTACAATTTGTGAAAGGTTTTTTCTTGTTTTATCCCATGAAGCCTCCCCTCCGTTACTGGCATCCAAAAGCATGTTTGTAGCATCGTATGACTGAGCGGAGACAAGATCTGGGGATTCTCCGTACCTCATTATAAAATTCGAAACAAACCTTCTTACATTCGGATTATTGCTTTCAGGATAAAATCCAACACTCAATACGGCACCTTCTATGTATGAATCTCCTTCACTTATCAACCTCTGGTCGTACCATCCGTCCGTCCCTAAAAGCAGGATATCCTTTTTAGCCTTTTTTCTCTTATTTTCTGATTCTCTGTCAATATTATCTTTTATCTCAAAGGGATTTCCGGACAACCCTTCATTTTGGGATAAGGATCTCATTTCCATCAGGCTATAGTTCGGATCGTTTGGATCAGGTTCCTCGGGTTCATAAAAGGGGATTTGAGGCGCAATAAGGACAATCTTTTCATAAGAACCCGGAAGAAAAAGGGCTTCCGGTCTTACCTTATGAATCCTGACAAGCTGGTCCTTGAAATCCGTATCATCCTGATCATAAAATTCGATAATCTCAACATACCCCCCTAAAGAGTCTACCTTATCAGAAAAAAGGGACATCATCTCCTGACCATATGCATTAAAGGGGAAAAGGATTCCGAATCTGCGCAATCCCAGGTCTTTGATTGCATAATTAGCCAGGGCTTCTGCCTGATGTCGATTTGTCAAACAATTACGAAAGATGAACCGCCCGGTTTCCGGTAAACCTTCTCCGGTTGCAGTGGGTGTAAAAAGGGGGATACCTATTCGCTCAGCTTTACTGGCTGCCGGCATAGCCGTTGAGGTCAAGAGAGGTCCTATAATGGCCACCACTTTTTCCTCATACGCCAAAAGTTCAACACCTTTCTGGGCGTTATCCGCCTTTGCCATAGAATCAAAAAGAACTACCTTGATTGAGGCTCCATAATCCTGGTTATATTCTTCTATGGCCATTTTTACCCCTTTTATCATTTTCTCTCCATATCCTGATAATGGCCCGGTAAGCGGGGCGATACATCCAAATTTTCTAACGATTCTCCCTTCATCATGTTTTTCATCGAAGATAGAAAGTTTTTTCTTTATGTAAGGGATTTCAGGATGTTCAGGAAAACCCGAAACCACCATCTCCAGGTAGTAACGAGCATCGAACAACTCTCCCTGGTCAAATTTTCGTTCTGCCATCTCTATTATGGCCAAATCTCCAGGAAAATCAGTTGGATGGTGTTGGATAATGGCCTTCAAATCTTCGTCACTTAACCGTTCCCGGATAAGATCCCTGACCTTTTTTTGGATCCGCTCCTTCCGTTCGCCGGTTTCAACAGATTTAACCAGATCTGAAAAATACTCCACGGCTGTAAGCAGATCATTCTTCATGAGAGAGAGAGTTCCCAGTGCATAAAGGGCATCCTGTCTTTTATCATCCGGAAGTTTTCCTGTAAGAGAAATTGTTAAATGATTTATGGCCTCCTCTGTCTCCCCAAGATACATCTCACTCAGACCGAAGAGATAAAGGGCGCTATGTTTTAATGGAGATTCGGGAAAAAGATTTAAAAAACCAATAATTTCTTCCTTTGCTTTTGCATATTCCCTAATTTTAATCAAGATATCCGCAAGATTTAACATTACTTCCGGATTGTATTGACTCACCGGAAAATCTTCCTGAAATTTTTTTAGAGCGTGCATGGCACTATCCCAGGAAAGATTGAGATAGAGTGAGCGGGCTGCCTGGAATCTGGCAGAAGGTATAAGTTCGCTTCCGGGAAACCGGTTTGGCAGTTCCTGAAAAAGTTCAAGGCTTTTGATATAATCCCCTCTTGCCATAGCAATTTCTCCAAGCCGGAAAAGGGCATTATCGGCTTGCAATGAATCAGGTTCTGTGGAAAGATATTTTTCATAAAATGCCTTTGCTTTTTCAAGATCTCCTTTATTGAAAAACCACTCTGCTGTCGTAAATAGATCTTCACCCTGTAAATCCTGGGACATCATTCTCCTCATGCTCCTGGCCTTTGTACATCCAAATCCTATACTCATGAGAATAACGCCAATCAAGACAAACTCGGAGAATTTAAGGTTCTTATTGCTCATAAAAATCTTTTCCACCCTTCATTGCCGCTAAAAATCTTATTTCCTATATAAAATTGAATTCAAATTAGGCGCCTGAATTTATTATAAGCGCCTCAATAGAATAATACGAAAAATAATACGAAAGTATGAATATGTCAAGGACTTTCTTTGTAAGCACCACTAAATATAGATTTATGTCATGGCGGCAATTAACCAAATTGCCTTGACAAAAAAAACCCAGCCTGCTAATTTAATAGTCTAAAATGAAAAATGTTTTGGTTCATATATGTTGTGCGCCCTGTTTCCTGTATCCTTACGAGGCCTTGTTAAAGGAAAATTATAAGGTCCACGGTCTATTCTATAATCCCAATATCCATCCATATACCGAATACCAAAAAAGGCTTAAATCCCTCAAAGATCTGGGGGAAGCTGAGGGTATAAAAATTATCTGGCGTGATGACTATAATATAGAGGATTTCCTGCGGGGTGTAACCTTCAGAGAAGAAAGACGGTGTCTTTTCTGTTATCATATGAGGCTTAAAGAGACGGCTATTTTGGCACGGCACGGGAAATTTTCTTTTTTTACAACTACACTTCTTTATAGCAAATATCAGGATCATGAAACTATATGTCAGACCGGTGAAAGCTTAGGGCAAAGATACGGGGTGAAATTCCTTGCTAAAGATTTTCGTGAGGGATGGAAAGAAGGAATGGAAAAATCAAAGGCATTGGGCCTTTATCGTCAAAAATATTGTGGTTGCATTTATAGCGAACGGGACAGATACCTGGGTACCGGAAGACCCAATTCTGCGGTAACGAAGGAGTGAAAGATGAAAATACGATCTGGGTTTATAATCATATACCTTGGATTAATACTTCTTTTCTTTTTTTGGGGACCTCTTAATGCAATTCCTTGGTCCACTCCTGTGGTTAGGATTTTAATTGATGATACAGCTCAAAAGGTTTCAATTCAAGCGGAAGGGAAAATCCGGATAACTACTGACAAGGGAGAGGACCTGGGTACATTCAACTCAAAGGAAGAAACGGCTTTGGAGTTTTCTCCTATTCCTTCAGGCATAAGGTTATCAGGCAAAGATATCGAATCAAAACATTTAGAAATAAGCTCTCTTGAAGGAAAGCCAATTAAAGCGGGGGATTACTATTACAGGGGAGATATACTTATACACCTTAATCCCCAATGGAGGCTCGAAGTAATAAACAGGCTTAATGTAGAGGAATATGTAATGGGATTGATGAAGTCCGAGATATCCCCTTCCTGGCCCTTTGAAAGCCTAAAGGCTCAAGCAGTGGTGGCCCGCACCTATGCACTGTACCAGCTCGACAGAAATCAGGCCGGGAGGTATGATCTAAAATCATCTTCGGACTCACAGGTTTATTCAGGGATTGCCGGAGAAGACCCTAAGACTAACATGGCCGTTGAAAACACCAAAGGTGAAGTGTTGATTTCAACAGGAGGCTATCTTCCTGCATTTTATCATGCCTGCTGCGGTGGACATACAGAGGATGCGCAGTACGTCTTTTATGATCATCCGGCCCTCATTGGCGTACCATGTGAATTTTGTAAGGGCTCCCCACACTATGAATGGGAAAATAAAATAAGTTCCGTTCAACTCAGGAATCTTTTCTTAAGGCAACTCTACCGAATGGGAACCATTAACTCTATCCGTATTTTGAATCGCAATCCAAATGGCCGGATAGAGACCCTTCTGATTGCTCATTCACTCGGTCGGGAGATCATAAATGGAAAACAACTGAGAGCCCTGATAGGCAACAACATCATCCGGAGCACTAATTTTCAAATTACACCACAAGAAGATGACAACTCTTTTGTCTTCAAAGGATTGGGGTGGGGGCATGGTGTGGGACTTTGCCAGTGGGGAGCTAAAGCTATGGCGGAACAGGGAGCCAATTATAAGGACATTATCAACCACTACTATCCTATGGCAAGCATGGATGTTGCCTATTAAAATAAAATGAAGCTATCAGCATTCGATTTTTCTCTTCCTTCAGAATTGATCGCACAAAATCCTGTCCAAATTAGAGACCGCTCACGACTTATGATTATAGACCGAAAATCAGGGCGTATTGAGGAAGGAGAGTTCAGGGATATCGTTAATTATCTATATCCCAAAGATCTTATGGTACTGAATAATACTCGGGTCTTCCCCGCACGCCTGCATGCAACAAAAGAAGACACCGGAGGCAAACTGGAGGTCCTTCTTATTCATCCAATAGAAAAGGGATTTTGGTTTTGTATGATTAAGGGGAAGGTTAAGATCGGACAAAGGCTCGTTTTCGATCCCAAAAGGCTTTCAGGGATTGTTGAGAGTAAAGAAGGGGATGGGAAGTGTAAGGTACGTTTTGAATGGGAGGGGGATTTCTTTAGCTTACTAAAAAAATATGGTCAAATGCCATTGCCACCCTATATAAAAAGGCCCAACCCATTACCCCGGGATCAAAAAAGATATCAAACGGTTTTTGCTAAACATACAGGGGCAATAGCAGCGCCCACTGCGGGGCTTCATTTTACCAGCAGACTTTTAAATAAGATAAAGGATATGGAAAAAGAAGGTTATGATATAAGTGGTTTAGATGCAGAACATTATTTGCTTGTGCAGCAATTCTTTAACAAAGCAAAAGAGTTCATAGATATAGATTTTTT
>JBLIRS010000055.1:0-13607 GCA_049472415.1 bacterium
ATGACCAAGATCGAGGGCCTGTTTTTTTGCCGTATCAACCGAGATAACCACATCACCCAGAAGATGGGGTTGAATCTCTGGCCATTCACCTTCCTTCATAGCAAAAGCCAGCACATCGGTAGGGGTATCAACCCCCCTGTATTTTTTATTCAGTCTCCGGATGAATCTGTCACTTGAGAATGTTATGCTCACTTCCTGGGTTTGCAATCCCAAGCCGTCGAATATCTTCTCCACCAGTTTCCTCATCAGCCGGATTTCCAACCTTTGTTTCCTTTGACGATTTTGAATATATATCTCCACTTTTTTCCTTTTTTGGTTCTTCTGAGACATTTGTGCCCGGATATACGATCCTGGGATGGAATATTCCGGCTAAAATAAGATTAAAAGCGCTTGCAATCTGATGCAGGTCTTTGAGTGTTATCTCACACTCATTCAATTGTCCGTCTCTGAATATATTATTTATTGTATTTTGAATCATCCCCTGGATTCTGGAAGGGCGGGGATCAGCAAGGGTCCTTGATGTGGCCTCTACCGCATCAGCCAGCATGACTATACCAGCCTCTTTTGTTTGTGGTTTTGGGCCGGGATATCTATAATCTTCCTCTTTTGCTTCTTTTCCGTCCTTTGCCTTTATCTCCTTGGCCTTTGCATAAAAATATTTGATAAGTGCCGTACCGTGATGTTGCTGTATTATGTCAATAATAGGCTTATTGAGCTTATATTTCCTTCCCAGCTCAACACCGTCTTTGACATGAGAGCTTAAAATAAGGCTGCTCATGCTGGGCGAGAGTTTTTCATGTTCATTTTTATAGTTCATCTGATTCTCTATATAATATCTTGGCATCTTTACTTTTCCGATGTCGTGATAATATGCGGCTACACGCGCCATAAGCGAATTCGCGTTTATGGCTTCACAGGCGGCTTCAGCAAGATTGGCAACTACAATACAGTGATGATATGTGCCGGGAGCATCGATAGCAAGACGGCGCAACAAGGGTTGATTTAAATTGAGAAGCTCCAAAAGCCTCACATCGGTGGTCACCTGAAATATTGTTTCCATCAGCGGCATAATAGCCAAAACAAAGGCCATAACCGATATGCCCCCTATAAAACCAAAAAGCAGGTTAAAAACACCGGTGAGCGTAAAAAAGGTCCCGTGTATCAGACTTAGAGGGATTACAACACCCATATTTACCAGGCCAACCACAAAACCCGCCTTTACAACGGACCCCCTATTGATTCTAATGGAGAGGGAGTAAATTCCACCCAGACTCCCTAAAAACGCCAATATAAAAAACCCCAAATCCCTGTTCAGAAGGATACCTGCCAATATGGCCACAACCGCGGCTACCATTACCGCAATCTCAACATCCAGGAGGATGGCAACAATAAGGGCGGCCAGGGCGAAAGGAAAGGCAAAATAATAACTGTTCGTCGGAATTATTGGTATGGTTGAATGCAGTCCATATGCTATAAAAACACCGATACGAATCAAAAACATCGTCACCAGAATACTTAAAGCGATCAGGAGAAGGTTTCTTAAGCTCAGAATATGTTTAGGCCGAAATTTTTTCAAAAGGATGAAAAGGATCATCAATGTAAGGCCAACAATAAAAATCAGGCCCAAAATGTTCTGACCCAATTGCTCGCCTTTTTTCATCTCTTTTAATGCATTTAATTTTTCCACCTGATCGGGTTTTGCGCGCTCTCCTTCCCTGATGATCATCTCACCCTTTTTGATCTGAAAGAAGGCGGGTTTTACCGATTCCCGGGCGAGCTCCATCCTGATTCGCGTCTCACTCAGGTTAAAGGACAAATTGGGAGAAATATAATTTTGTAAGATTGCGGTCGCTGCATTAATTAATTGCTCATCTCCGGGCAAAAGGTTGCTTATCTTTGACTTGACAAGTTTTCTGGCGCTTTCCAGGTCCAATATTTGAGTTACATCTTCAACCTTTGTCTCGGTTTGTGTGCTGACATTCCTCCAGACAAGGCCCTGTTCCCTTTCATTAAAGCTGAAAGAATAACTCGCAATTATGCCTTTTTTCATTACCTCATTCAGAGATTGTATCATTGTATTCTCCACATTGGGATCAAAATTTCGATCCTCGAACATGAGATATACTGAGTAATCCATATCAATCCCGTTTAACTGGGCATATTTTCTCCATTCATCCTCCCAGTTTTTTTCCATATCCTTTTCAATATCAGAGCTTTGGGCTTGTTCAGCAGACAAAGATGCCTTTCTCTTATCCTGGTCAGGGGTAGAAATATTTGTATCCTTCATGAGATTCCCCGGATTTTTCTCAAGATAAAATCCCCTCATATATTCAAACATTCCACGGATCTTTTCAACCAATTCCGATCGCAGGGTGTTGTTATAATCATAGACAGGGAGCACGGATTTTTCGGCTGCGTTTTGTCTTTCTATTGTCGTCTCTTGATCCTCAACGGAAAAATCCCAGGGGGCCTTAATGTTCCTCGAACTTATATCTCCGGCTTCTATCGAGGATATCTTTATCCTGAGACTTGGCACTGTAAAAAGAGAGATAAGGCAAGTCATTATTATCCATAGCATATATAATTGAAATTTATATTCTTGATAAAAGGGTTTTTTCTTGCCCTTTTGAAGTGCAACCGAAGTAGTCGCTTTTTTTTGAGCGGTAAGTTCTTTCAGCTTCCCTTTTTTGGGTTTGTCAGCCATACCGTTTATCCTTTAGAAGGCCTGGACTTATTATATTCATCGTAAGCCCTTATTATCTGCTGGACTAAGTCATGCCGGACCACGTCCAATTCGGAAAAATACACAAACTTTATTCCCTCGACCCGCCCCAGGATGGACTGTACCTCAACAAGACCTGATATCCTTTCGGGAGGCAGGTCTATCTGAGTTATATCACCTGTAATTATCGCCTTGGAGCCAAAACCCAGCCTGGTAAGAAACATCTTCATCTGTTCGGAGGTTGTATTTTGGGCTTCATCTAAAATAACAAAGGCATCGTTAAGGGTTCGGCCCCTCATATATGCAAGTGGGGCTATTTCTATAGTATCCCTTTCTATCAGTCTTTTTGCCCTGTCCGGGTCCATCATGTCATAAAGGGCATCGTAAAGGGGCCGGAGATAAGGATTGACTTTTTCATAAAGATCACCCGGCAAAAATCCCAGTCGTTCACCTGCCTCAACAGCCGGCCTTGTAAGGACAATTCTTGTGACTTCCTTTGCGATAAAAGCGGATACAGCCATTGCCATCGCCAGATAGGTTTTGCCTGTACCGGCAGGACCTATCCCGAATACAATATCGAAGCTGCGAATGGCTTCAATGTATGCCTTCTGCACCTTGCTTTTGGGTTGAATTAGCCTTTTATGGCCGGGGACTTCAATCCTGTCGAGGAAAATACTCTTTAAATCCGCATTTGGATCATTATCTACAAGTCTTGCGACAAACCTTATATCCTCTTCCCTTATAACATATCCTTCACCAACAAGAAAAAGCAATTTTTCCAATACAAAGGCCGCCTTATCAATATTCTCAGGGGGGCCTTTTATGTGCAGTTCTTTACCCCTGGTTGATATTCTCACTTTATAGAGAGCCTCGAGCACCCGGATATTTCTGTCCTGGTGGCCCAGAAATGCAGGCATACATGGGATTTCACCCAGATCAATCACACTTGATTGCATGTTTGATATTTTTTTACTCTCAGGAATTGCGGTTAGACCTTTTTTCTTAATATTAACATTAAAAACCAAAATAGGTAAATATTACCAAATGACTTTTTTACGATTTTATCACTTTTTACGAACTCATCAACATTATTATACTATAAAAGATCCTATTTTTCTCTATCTTTACAAGACCTGCGTTTAAACAGCCAAAATGTTGCATGATTCCGTATCAAAAAAAGACCCCTGTTTTTTTAAACAGGGGTCTTTTTTAAGAGCTAATATGAATAATCTAAACAAACTATTCTAATCCCGGGTCCATATAAGAGAGCATGTGCTTATTTACCATCAAACAAAGACCATGGCCCGCGTTTTTTTGCAGTATTGATTGCGTCTTCAATTTCATTTGCACCGGAATTTCTGGGTATCGCAAGATTTTGCCCGGGGAAAATCAGGTCAGGGTCATTAATCTGAGATCTATTTGCCTTATAAATCAAAGGCCACTTAAAGGGATCCGCATATATCCTTTCATATTCCGAAATGATCCAGAGGCATTCCCCTTTTTGAACGAGGTAGCTATCATAGACAGTCACAGGCTGAACGAACCGAGGCCCTTCCATTTCCTCCGCTATCTCTTCACCTACCTCTTCGGCGATTTCCTCCTCCGGCTTTTTTTCTTCCTCTTTCTCCAGTTCTGCCGCTCGTTTGGCAGCCAACTCCAACCGCCGTGCCCTTTTTGTCACCTCTTCAGCTTTCTGAACGGCATACATATATTCTTCCGCACTATATGCAGTATCAGCCTCTCCGAACAAGACCTCCAAAGAACGATAGTCTTCGGTATCGTATTTTTCAGCTCCGGCCATTTCAGCACCCAACAGGGCCTGTCTTGCCGCATCAAGAGTCCCTCTTGCCTGCTCTCTTAGCCTTATCTTGGAATCTTCTGCAATGCCCTTTGCCAAAAGCGCGGCATCCTTTGCCGCTATTGCCGTCTCTTTGGCCGCCGAATAATCCTTGCGTTCATTCATATTAAGTGCCTCTTCAAGGATTGATTCAGCACTTTCATACTCTTGGGCCGCGAACTTTTCTGCCCCTGCACCCCTGGCTGCCGATAATGCAGTTTCCGCATCCGCCAGCTCCTGTGTCGGAGGCGGTGTACATCCGTAAAAGAAGAAGATCAGGCAAAACCCTACTACCCATACAAAAACAAGATATGATTTGAAACGACCCAAAATGCTTCACCCCCCTTTCAATTAAACGTTTAGCGCTCATATACTTATTTTATTTTTGATTTAAGGATACTAACACCCTCCCCCTTTCTTTGTCAAGATGAAAAAAGTCGGAAAAAAATTAAATAAGATTTTAGATATTATTGAATTCACTATCTTAATTATCGACATTTCAAGCAGTTAACTTTATTATCTTTCTCTAAGTATGAACATTGGATATCATTATGATCCCCATAAAGCCAAATAGCGCATTTCCTGCCCATGCTCCGACAAGAGGAGATATTATACCCGCGTGCGCCATTGAAACCCCAAAATACATTAATATCCAATATATAAAAGATATACCAATAGATATGCCAAAGCTCATATATCTTACCCCCCGATGCAAACGAATCGCGAATGGAATTCCCAGAAGCCCAAAAATAAAACAGGTAACAGGGAAGGCCCATTTAAAATAGAGGTCTGTCTTCTGAACACTTACGTCATATCCCCATTCCTCCAACTTCTTCACATACCTTTTCAATTCTGCATATCTCATCTCTGCCGGATCTTTCTGAAGACTGGCAAAATCCGAAAATTCCTCTGGCCATGAAATTGTACTTTGAGATATGCTTTCAACCTTTGGTGTTCCTTCTTTAAAACTCCATATCTGAGCTTCTTCAAGATGCCATAATCCGTTTTTATAAAAACACGATTTAACATCCCATCTCTTTTTAAGTTTAAATGAATCATCCACCTCAAAGACAGTAAGTCCTGTAAGTGTTTGGTTTGAAGGGTCCAGATGTTGAATATGAAAAAACCTTCCTTGATTTCCGGCAAGCCATATCCTTCCTTCAGGCAGCTTATTTTGTATCTTTTCACCCTTGATTTCGGCTAACCTTATGGTGGTTTTTTGAGTTAAAGCAGGCGCCAGCGACTCCTGGTATAAACCTGACAGAAAGCTTAGGCCCAGACAAATAATAACTAATGGGAAAATGATCTGAAATATATTTATGCCCCCCGCTAAAAGTGCTATTAATTCTCCATCTTTCGACATACCGCCCAAAGTCAAAAGGATTGACATCAGCACCGCAACAGGTAAAATCTGAAAGACCACCTGAGGCAAACGCATGGATAAATATTCGATCATAAACCAGTAAGAAAGGCCTTGTGCCATAAGGTTGTCTAATCTTTCAAAAAACTCTACCAGAAGATATAATGAGGTCAATCCGAACAGGCACAGGACAAGTAATTTTGCAAATCTTTTACAAATGTATTTCGTTAAAATTGGTGGACACAGGACCCGATACCGCACTAGAAGACCTCCCGAAAAAGGCAGATCCCGGTTCCCAGGAAAATGATATTCGGAAGCCATGCTGAAATTCCGGGGGAGATATAACCTGCGATACTCAGACGGGACCCCATTGATAACAGAAAATAATAAAAGAGAATCACAATGACACTCACGGCAAAACTGGAGGATTTTCCGGACCATTTGCTCTCCATGCCTAATAAAGAACCAATCAAAGCAAAAATAATACAGGCGAAAGGAAAGGCGAACCGCCTGTGCCATTCAAGTCTTAATTCGGTTTCCTCCTGAAAATCTAATGATTTTGATTGAAGTCTTGTTTTAATCTCATTAAAAAAAAGTTCCTTATATTTTTTTTTCCTCTGCGATTTTTCTGAATAACCGTCCAATCTTAATACAGTCTCATACCTTCCGAAGTTTATCATCTGATAGATATTTTCTCCTTCCGGTTCCAAATGGTGGATACTCCCGTCAATCAGAGAGATTATCATTTCACCGCTCGATTTATCCAGACTAATTTCCCCTTTCCTTGCAAGGATAACGCGGGAAGGACCTTCCGTAGAGTAATTCGTAATCAGTATCCCCTCATATCCATCTTCTCCGGTCTTATCTTTTCTCACCTTATTGATATAAGCCACCAGATCTTCCCCTAAATCCTGAAATCCTTTCTCATTTAATGACAAAAATGCCTTTTGTTGTTCAAAAGACAGCAAAATATCTCTGAATGACCTGTTTGCAAGAGGTATGAGCGCCACTTCCAACAAAAAACAAATGAAAAAAGCAAGCAGCCCGATAACAAGAATAGGCACGATAACCCTGACGGGGTGAAAACCACAGCTCCGAAAGGCGGTAACTTCATTATCCGAGGCAAATCGGCCAAAAGACATAAGGGAAGCAAAAAGGATTGCCATTGGGATGGTAAATGAGAAAAGGGGGGGAATAAGACAGGCAAAAAGTCTCGCAAGAATCCTGAGACTGACCCCTCTCACCAGAATCAAATCTGTCAGCCTCAAGACATTATCCATCATTAAGATAAAGCTAAAGAGTAACAGGCCTCCCAGAAACGGAGGTATAAATTCATTACAGATATATCGGTCAAGTATTCTGTTCATTAGTTTAAAAAAGAAAAAGGGGGCAGCTTTTCGCTACCCCCTTATTTTCGATCCTTGAACTTATCAAATGATGATAGCCAAAGAGGCTTTTTACTTGGCTTCTGCCTTCACATGGCAATCATTGCACTTGGTCGGAGCCTTTGCGGCTATTGCCTTTTCATCAGTCTTATGGCAATTCTTATAACACTGATCATGCATGGCGGTTTTAAGATCAAGACATTTTTCTTTTGCCTCGGCGCCATGACAGCCCTCGCTGCTGCAATTTTTTGCCTTTGCCTGCTCTGCGGGGTCATCACTTTTCATTTCATGATGACATACTTTACAACCATATCCACCCTCGCCATATTCCTTGGCATGTTTCTTATGGGTTAGCTTGGGCGGATTGTATGCCGGTGGAATCTTGGTCTTCTTTCCATCCTTAAAATGCGTGGCATCGGAATTGATTTCCATTTCATCAGGAGCCTCTTTTGCTCCTACCTGCAGCACCATCGCGCCAACACAAATGATGATGAGCACTGTAAGTACGACCCAAAATGACTTTTTCAAAACTTCTCCCTCCTTTCAAAAGGTTAAAATTTTTAAAAACAGGTTTATCCCAGATGAAACTATTACAATAATTGAATTATAGAAAAAAGGTATAATAGTGTCAAGATTATTTTATCAGCAATTCTAATCCCAATAATTATATTAGCTCTTTTGTTGAATTTCAATAAATGTTCATATCAGCCTTTTCAACTTCTCCCATAAAGCTTAGAGGCCTTTCAAAGCCATCTTCATCACCGACAACTACCAATATGGATTTATCGGGTTTTAAATAATCTTTCGCAACCCGCATTATATCTTTCAATTTTACTGCAGATATCATGCCAGTATAGGTTTCAAGGTAATCTTCAGGCAGATTATCATATTCCAGTGAGATATATTGCTCAACAAGACCTTCCGTGGATGCGAATGAAAATATATACTTGTTGATTATCGATTCCTTGGCCCAGGTTAGCTCTTCCGGGGTCACACCTTCATCTATTACCCTTTTTAACTCATTAATTATGAGACCAATAACTGTTGCGGTTGTTTCAGATTTTGTCATTGCATAGGCACCAAAAACACCGTAATCAATGTCACCGCGATAAAAACTTCCAACGCTATAAGCAAGCCCCCGATTCGAACGGATCTCCCTCATCAGTCTCGAATTGAAGCCTTCACCCAGAATATCATTCAAAACCACCATAGGGAAATAATCCGGATGATTCTTCGGACAACATAGTTGTCCCAAAACTATTGTGGATTGAGGAAGAAGTTTCGGGGCATATACAATTAATCTCTCACAAGGGCTTTCCGGAACAGGTCTGGAAAAATTGGAGTTTGAATCTTTCTCCCAATCGCCAAACAATTTGGAAACAGCGTCCAGTATCCGCTTTTTCTCAAAATCCCCTGAGATTCCCATAAGGATATTATTCGGGGCAAAGGAAATCCTGTGAAACTCAATCAGATCCTGTCTGGTGATCCTCTCGACACCTTCAATAGTCCTGATCCTCCCCCTGGGATCACCTTTATAAACCTTTCTTTTAAACTCTCTGGAGGCAATCCCAAAAGGATCGTCATTCTGCCTGCGAATCGACTCTATCATTTTCATCTTTGAAAGCTCGACTTTTTCTTCTCTAAAGGCAGGGTTACGCAAGATATCTGAAAAGATACCAAGGGCTTCATCCAGGTCCTTCTTCAATACAGAAAGATCCGCAGAACCCGATTCCGTACCTATCCCTGTTTCAAGGATCACTCCCATAAACTCGAGTTTTTTATCCAGTTCATCCGGGTCTAATGTCTTTGTTCCTCCCGATCTCATGACCTCACCGGTGATTTGTGCCAGTCCAACCTTATCAGCAGGTTCATAAATCGCACCCGTTTTAATAAGACAATGGATGTCTACCATCGGGACCTCATGATCTTCCATAAGATAGATTATCATTCCGTTAGGAAGTTCGACACGCTCCGGTTTAGGCGGCACGAAACTGACAGGAGGATAAACAAGCTGAGCAGGATTCTTATATACAGAATTCATTTGACCCGGCGGAATACATGACTGAAAAATGATCCCCGAAAAGATCAAAAAGACGGCCAGACAGCAAAGATAAAAATTCTCTCTGTGTCCCTTTTTATTATTTTTATTCCTTATCCTGATCAATGGTTTCATAATCCGTTTTCTCCTTCAGATCCCTTGACCAGCGTTGCCACAGTTCTACTGCCCGGCTTCAGATACTCTCTGGCGAAATCCTGTATCTCCTGTGTGGTAATCGTGGTTATCACATCCAGGTATGTGCTTATATAACGCCAATCTCCGGCAACATTCTCAAAATAGGAGAGCTTATTTGCCATCCCGGAGTTTGATTTGAGTTCCCTTATCAGGTCCGTTTGAATCTGATTCTTGATCTTGTCGAGTTCCCAATCCGATACAGGCTCTTCCTTAAGTCTGTCTAATTCTTCATATATGATCTTTTCTATATCCTCTGTTGTATTCGGATAACGAGGTGCTGCAAAGATAGTGAAAATATTTGGAAAGCGTGCGCCCGGCAGGCCATTGGATGAGCTTACACTAACAGCGATCTTATCCTCTGACACCATCCTCTTGTAAAGCCTGGAAGTCCTGCCATCCGTCAAAACAGAGCTTATAATATCAAAGGCATAATCCGCGCGATCGGGCAGGGTTGGTTTAAGATAGCCAATAATCAGTTGAGGCTCGGAATCAAAAATGACCTCCACCCTGCGCTCTCCCTTCTGGACCGGCTCTTTTGTCAATACAGGTTCTACAGGGGGTTGTGAAGGGATCCGGCCGAAATAGGTTTCCATCAATATCATGAACTTTTCAGGCTCTATATCTCCGACAGCGGCAACCACCACATTATTGGGTGCATAATGGCGTCGGAAAAAGGCCATGGTGCTGTCCGGGTCCAGAAACCTGATATCGGATTCCCAGCCTATAATAGGGTTCCGATAGGGATGGGCTATGAATGCCGCTGCCTGAAACTGTTCAAGAAGTTTCCTGAATGGCTGCGAATCATAACTCTGCCGCCGTTCCTCCATTACCACATCCCGTTCCGAGTAAAACTCTCTCAATACGGGATTTAGCATCCTGTCCGATTCAAGCCTTGCCCACAGCTCTATTCTGTTACTGGGCAAACTTACCGTATATGTAGTCATATCCGAGCTTGTGAATGCATTGAAACCAACGGCCCCGTTTTGAGAATACAACAGGTCCATTTCATCCTTTACAACGTAGGCCTTATGCTCATGCTGCAGTGCATCAAGCTCAGAGGAAAGCTTATCAACTCTGTTGGGATCTCCTTCCCTGCCCTTCAGTAATTCTTTATCCAACGACTGCCCCACCTTTTTGATCTTTTCAAGAATAACTGACTCTTTCTCATAATCCTTTGTTCCGATGGTTTTTGTCCCCTTGAACATCAAATGCTCCAGAAGATGGGCGGTACCGGTCCTGCCATTGGGCTCATCAACCTTCCCCACCTTATATCTGATATACAGAGAACAAACAGGCGCCTGGTGCCTCTCCATCATAAGCACGGTCATCCCATTGGAAAGCTGTTTGCGGATGACCCTGGATTCAAGATCGGTCGCGTCTGCTTTTATTGCCAGAGACATGGATATAGATGTAGCCAAAATGACAAATAAAACGAAAAAAACAGAAAAATAGTTTCTAAAACCCTTCGTGCGGAGAGATGTTTTATAGTTTTTCTTTTTAATCTCAAACAAACTCAGCATATACTTATATCTCCAATTTCATCATTTTAATGCTCTTTTTTATACGTTAACACATAAAATCAACATATTAGAATATGCTTAATTCTTATATCTTTTGGATATTACATTTTTATATTAACTAAATACAAGGTTGTTAGTATATCCAAGAAGAAGATATCATGCAAGAGAGCTTGTTTTTCCATTTTAATTAATACATCATACCATCATTTTTTTAACTCTCTTACAAATCCCCTGCAAAATCCCCTGCAAATCTTGACTTTATTTCAAAGTATGATTTATACTTTTTTCTGAGAGAAGAATCTCCAAATAATAAACACTCAATGAATTTAATAAGATAATCTTGAAATCAGGGATTGAGTTATGATTCTTGGCATGTACATGTCACAGGAGGAAATCCTATGGGCCACGAAATTGCAGAAGCCATTATCGAAGACGGCCAGCTAAAGTATATCAGCAAGCAACTTCCCAAAGGACGAATAAAGGTCCACGTCATTTATGACGTAGCAGAAGGAATTAAGGATACGAAAGACATTTTGCAAATAGTAAAAGAGTCTGCCGGATTATACCGGGATATAGATCCGGAATCAGAATCAAGAGAATTACGGCGAAGTTGGGATCGTGATGTCCAATAAATATCTTGTTGATACGAACATTCTTATTTATCATGTTAATGGTTCAACTATTTGTACTGAATTTCTCGCCGGTCTGATAGGAGAACACAATTTACATATTTCAATACTAACTAAGATCGAATTTCTTGGGTAGAATAAACATACTTCTGAGGGATTCGAAAAATGTAAGGCGCTAATAAAACCTGCAAATATATATCCCGTTGATGAAGTAATCGCAGGAAAGTGCATTGATCTGAGACGACATAGGCAGATCAAACTAGCAGACGCAGTTATTGCTGCCACTGCGCTTGTGCATGGTTTAAGCTTGGCTACAAGGAATGTGGAGGACTTTAAAGGTATAGATGCTCTTGTAGTTGTGAATCCTTTTAATGATAAATATTAGTGAGAAGAGAGTATTATGAATTGTCAAGCACAAATGGAAAATAGGTATCGCCCCAACTAATCGACTTAAAATCAGAGGCCCCATTTCTCCACGGGCAGCAGATCCGAACAAGATGATCTTTTTCGGATGAACAGTTTTAATAATCCTTTTTACAATTTTACTCAACATATCTTCATCTTAAAGGGTATTTCTCCTTATGAGTAATACTTGATCTCCCTTCATGTCTCATATAAGCCTCCATTTGAGCAAATCAGAATATTTTCCAATTGAAACTTTTATAACGTGTTGGCTGTCTAAAAATTCACGCTTATTCTTTCTAATAGATTAAAACATAGTCTTTTATTACATACAAGGCTTTTAGATCCATTAAATAAAGAAAGATGACATTTAAAACTTCGCACATAAAATTGAAGCAAGAAAAAGCAATAATAATTTATTAATAATAAGTTATTTAACTTATTGTCTTTTTAAGCCAAGTGTTCTCAGTTTGAATAAAGGGTTGGGTCAGAAAGTCTATGAACTGGGAGGGCAGGTCTTTTATCTTTATTATATTGAAAAGTTAAGTGCTCCGTACCATATGTTCCTTGGTAAGGAATATGGGTGTTATCCGTTTTGAATGCCTGGTTAAGTTATTCTTGTAGCGCATTGATATTGCCTGTTAAAACTGGTGGTTAAGGATAAAGGCTTGGAAAAGTGCAAAACAACAAGTAAGGTTTGTAAACAACGTCCCCTCATTATCAACACTCATTATCGTTTTATGCTACCGCAACTTCAGGCTTAAGAAGCCTCGATTTGGCAGGCCTTAGACCTTTTACAGTTACATATACAATTGATTGACCTGTTTCCCTCTGGCTTTCGGCTAATTTTCTACTCCACTTATTATATTCCTCATCACCTTGAATTTGTAAGATAATCTGAGCATTTAAAGGAATTTTTGCTGCAAATTCAGGGTGCTCCATAACATAACGGTCAAACTCCGTAACTAATATAGCATGCCTTTTTTCAAATATGTCTATCATTTATTTACCCTCCAGGAAATCCTTCTTATAAATTTTCCAGTTTTCCTTTATATCTTCATCTGCTACAGTTAATGCTTCATTAAATTTTAAATGAAATTCTTTTTTAATCCTTTTTCCATCGCGATAATATTGATCTATATGAGCAAAGCCATGTGTTGTGTCGTACCGTACTACTACCCTCCACTGGTTATCAACCAAAATTTCCAATTGAACGGCAAATTTGACAATCCTTCCTTTATCCGTTTCATGATAATGTCTTTTGCGAGCATTCTCACCTAGAGGTATTACATATTCAATAGTATTCATATTTTTAATATCTCAGTCAACTAAAAATTGACTGCTTTATATATCAGAATTATTTTACATGCATATATTTTTTAACCTATTCGTTCTAGATTCATTATATCAAATTAGAACGTTTATAGGCAAAGAAAAAATAATTATTTTTAACTAAAATTTTTTTGTATTCGTCAGATAAAAATTGTATCCGTGTTAAGATGGCCTGAATATGTCCGTG
>JBLIRS010000056.1:0-13605 GCA_049472415.1 bacterium
CTGAGGCCCTTTGTTCCTCCTTATAATGCCCATGTGGTGGAAGGGCTCTATAATTCAGGGGCGATCGTTTTAGGCAAAAGTAATATGGATGAGTTTGCAATGGGGTCTTCCACGGAAACCTCATGCTTCGGAGCAACGATTAATCCATGGGCGGAAGACAGGGTGTCAGGGGGCTCTTCTGGGGGCTCTGCGGCCATAGTTGCTTCTGATATGGCGCCTGCGGCATTGGGGTCGGATACAGGGGGATCAATACGTCAGCCTGCCGCCTTCTGCGGGGTTGCCGGATTAAAGCCAACCTATGGGCGGATATCCCGATACGGGCTCGTTGCCTATGCATCTTCCCTCGATCAGATCGGACCTGTAGCCAGGGATGTAACCGACTGTGCGTTGCTCCTTTCCATTATAAGCGGCAAGGATGACAGGGATAGCACATCTGTAAATGTCCCGGTTCCTGATTATGAAGAATTTTTAGCTGATGACATAAAAGGGATCAGGGTGGGAAAGCCTAAGGAGTACTTTATCGGCGGGCTCGATCATGAGGTTTCTCATCATGTCCAAAGTTCCATAGCAATCCTGTCCCAAATTGGTGCGGATGTGGAGGAGATCTCATTGCCCCATACGGATTATGCCATTGCCAGCTATTATCTGATCGCAACTGCTGAAGCGAGTTCCAATCTGGCACGCTATGATGGTGTAAAATATGGTTTCAGAGACCCTGAGCATCGAGACCTCGGCCAGATGTATCACTTAACACGACAAAGGGGTTTCGGCCTTGAGGTAAAACGCAGGATCATGCTTGGCACTTATGCACTAAGTTCCGGATATTATGATGCTTATTATCTAAAGGCATTAAAGGTAAGGACCCTGATAAAAAGGGATTTTGATAATGCATTTAAAAATCATGACGTAATAATAACTCCCACTACTCCGACACCCGCGTTTAAACTGGGCGAGAATATAACCGATCCTCTTCAAATGTATCTTAATGATATTTATACCATATCAGCAAATTTAGCCGGGATACCCGCTATTTCGATCCCGTGTGGCTTTACTGAAGACGGGCTCCCGATAGGCCTCCAGATTTTGGGAAGGCCCTTTGAGGAAGGCGTTGTTCTTAAAGTAGCTTTTGCCCTTGAACAGGCTCTGGCCCTGAAAAGGCCTTTAAGGTTTTGGGAAAAGGGGTAGACATGAAATATGAAAGCGTAATAGGGCTGGAGATCCACGCACAACTCCTTACTCAATCCAAGATTTTTTGCGGATGCAGTACGAAATTCGGTCAGCCTTCCAATACACAGACCTGTCCTGTATGTTTGGGATTTCCGGGTGTTCTCCCTGTGCTGAATCATCAGGTGGTGGAATTTGCTTTAAAGACGGCATTGGCGGTTCATGGCCGGATCCCCCCATTGAGCCGTTTTGCAAGAAAGAATTATTTCTACCCGGATTTGCCTAAGGCCTATCAGATATCCCAATATGAGCTACCACTTTCAGAGGGAGGATATGTGGAAGTCGATCCGGAGGATGGGGAAAAAAGAAGGATTGGTCTTACGCGTATTCATCTGGAGGAGGATGCTGGTAAGCTTATCCATGGCGAAGGGCCTGATAGAGGATCGAGTTTCGTGGATTTTAATCGAACCGGGGTGCCGCTTATGGAGATTGTCACGGAGCCCGTGATACATTCATCCCTGGAGGCAAAGCTGTTTCTTGAGAACCTGAAGGCCATTCTTCAATATTTGAAGGTTTGCGACGGAAATATGGAGGAAGGGAGCCTGCGTTGTGACGCAAACGTATCCGTGAGGCCTTATGGCCAGGAAGCCCTGGGTGTTAAGACAGAGATCAAGAATATGAATTCGTTTCGGAACGTCCAGCGCGCCCTGGAATACGAGATCGAGCGTCAGATTATGACCATTGACAGAGGAGAGGCGGTGGTTCAGGAAACGCGCCTCTGGGACGCTGACAAGGGGATCAGCTTTCCTATGAGAAGCAAGGAGGAGGCCCATGATTACAGGTATTTTCCCGATCCCGACCTTTTACCCTTGGAGATAGACGAGGCCTGGATAAAACGGGTGGCCGAAACCCTGCCGGAATTACCGGAGGCCAGGAAGGAACGGTTTCAAAGGGAGTATGATATACCTTCTTATGATGCCCAGTTCCTAACCTCTTCTTCTGAACTGGCTGATTATTATGAGGAGTGCTGCAGGGCCTTTTATAGACCTAAGATTGTAAGCAACTGGATCATGGTTGAATTGATGAGAGAATTGAATCGTGATAATCTGGATATATCTTCTTCTCCCATAAAGGCAAAAAGCCTGGCAGATATGCTGAAGATGCTGGATGATAATATAATCAGCGGTAAGATTGCCAAATCGGTTTTTGTGAAGATGTATAAAACAGGGAAGGAGGCATCCCGGATAATCAAGGAGGAGAACCTTGTTCAGATTACCGATGAATCTGCGCTGGAAGAAACCATAGACAGGGTTCTTGACGAAAACCCCGGACCTGTATCAGACTATAGAAGCGGAAAGAAGCAGGCTATGGGATTTTTGGTAGGGCAGGTGATGAAGTTTACCAAGGGAAAAGCAAATCCTAAAATTGTAAACCAGATTCTTATGAAGAAACTTGAAAGCTAGATACTAAAATTTTCCAATGGCCCTTTATCATCAATCACACAGACTAGAGCGTCAGCGATGTTCCCGCCGCAGGGTAAGGCCTCTTTTTATATATCTGATAATCCTGGTATTCCTTATCCCCTTTTTGATTAAATGGGGAAAAGACAACTTTTTAAGATCGGATAAGCGTTTTGCTGCCCAAAGTCAAAAGGAGACAGATCTAAAAGAATCTTTTTTGCAGGATGCCAATATTCCTGAAGATGACTTATCACCGGATCCCATTGAAGGTCCTTTGCCACACCCATCCTATTCCGAATTATATTTGTCCGGAAAGATCGGAGAAGGTGAAAGTATATACGAATGTTTACATAAAGAAGGGATTTCTGACAGGAACATCCAGCTCATCGCAAGTAATCTTAATCCGTTATTTAGCTTCCGCTCTCAAAGCCAGCCTGGTGATACTTATCGTTTGGCGCTCACCCGGGAGGGCGAAATAGAAAGATTTGAATATCAGAAAGGTCCTCTTGAGATTTACTGCCTCAGCAGGGGCAAAGATGACACATGGAATGTCCGGCGGGAGAATATAAAGCTTACAAAGTATTGGGTCAGCATTTCAGGACAAATCGAAGGCTCCCTTGTTTCAACCTTTCAGAAACATGGCTATCCAGTGTCTCTGGCGCTCCGGTTTGCTGAGATCCTCGAATGGAAGATAGATTTTCAGCATGAGGTAAGGGACGGGGACCGTTTCAGTATGGTGTATGAGAGGTATTATAAGGGAGACGAGCCGATCGGGTTTGGAAATATTTTGGCTGTTATGTATGAAGGCGTGATGATCGAGACTTTGAAGGGATTTTATTTTGATCAGGAAGAGGGCAGGGGAGACTATTATGATCTGGAAGGGGTCTCCCTGAGGCAGGCATTTCTGAGGGCGCCTTTGAGCTATAAATATATTAGTTCCGGATTTAACCATCATCGTAAGCATCCTATTCTGGGATACGCGAGGCCACACCTGGGGATCGATTTTGCCGCGCCGTCCGGGTCACCCGTATGGGCGGTGGCTGATGGGAGGGTGCTTTCAAAATCCTATGACAGAAACAACGGAAATCAGATTAAACTGAGACATATGAATGGCTATATTACCTACTATAACCACCTTTCCGGATTTGCCAGAGGAATAAAGAAAGGGGTGCGTGTTGTGCAGAAACAGATAATCGGCTATGTTGGCACGACAGGGCTTTCCACGGGCCCCCACCTTGATTACAGGGTCAAAAAGGACGACAAATTTATTAATCCCCTGACGGCCAAATATCCCTCCGGAAAGCCATTAAACAGGAAATTCCTGCCCGAATTTCAGAAATTCGCCGCAAACATCTCTCTTTTTCTGGAAAAGGAGGAGAAACTCTCCAGGACGCTTATCGCCGAGGTGGATTCTGCGGAGATTTCCCAATCTTTCCAATAAATAAGGTGCCTTACCCTATCTTTCAAGCAAATGGCTATATTTTTGAAGCTTATAACGGAAGGATCGAAAGCTGAGATTAAGTAATTCCGCTGCCCTGCTCTTGTTGCCCTGGGTCTTTTTGAGGGCCTGGGAGATGAGCTGTGTTTCCATCTCCGTGACAGCCCTTTCCAGATCCACCCCATCATTTAGATTCAGGTTTGTGGATTGATATGCCTGATGGATAGGATACAGGATATTGTCGGGCAGGTCCTCCGTTTTCATGCACTTTCCATCTCCGAGCGCAACCGCCCTTTCAATGGCATTCTCCAATTCCCGGACATTCCCGGGCCAGTGGTAGTTGGACAGGATCCGTATGACCTCGGAAGAGGGTTTGGTATCCATATCGAGGAATCCGTTTCTTTTTGCATAAGATTCAAGAAAGTGTGAGGTAAGCAGAGGGATATCTCCGATTCTCTCCCTTAAAGGCGGCAGAGTTATAGGGATAACGTTCAGGCGGTAATACAGGTCCTCCCTGAAGGTCCCTTCCTGCACAGCATCTGCCAGGTCCTTATTGGTGGCGGCGACAATACGAACATCGACTTTAACGCCCTCATTGGAGCCAACCCTTCTGATCTCCTGATCCTGCAAAACCCTCAGGAGTTTTACCTGTAATGATAAAGGTGTTGAAGAGATTTCGTCGAGAAAAAGGGTCCCTTTGTGGGCAACTTCAAAAAGGCCCTTTTTATTGGCTATTGCCCCTGTAAATGCCCCCTTTACATGTCCGAACAGCTCGCTTTCCAGCAAACCTTCGGGCATGCCTCCGCAGTTTACAGAGACAAAGGGTTCATCCTTTTGATTGCTTTGAAAATGTACGGCCCTGGCCACCAGTTCTTTCCCGGTGCCGCTTTCACCTATGATAAGGACCGTGCTGCGGTTATTGGCGATTTTTTGTATTAAAGAGAATATTTCTCTTATCTGAGTGCTTTTTCCTATAATATTTCCAAGCCTGTATTTCGTTGAAAGCTCTCTCCTGAGGATGACATTCTCCTCCTGAAGCCTCTTTTTTTCTATGGCATTATTTACGACCAATCTTATTTCATCGTTATTCTTAAAGGGCTTTGTCAGATAATCGTAGGCCCCTTCCTTTATTGCCTGAACGGCTGTCTTTGTTGAAGCATAGGCAGTGATCATTATGACCGCTGTTTCCGGGCTGATTTTTTTGATTTCTTTTAACACGCCCAGACCATCCATGCCCGGCATCCTGATATCTATGATGGCCAGATCAAATATGTCCTTTTGCGCAAGTCTCAGACCTGCCTGTGGATCTGTCGCGAACTGTACCCTGTATCCTTCCCTTTTGAGCATTATAGAGAGAAATTCACACATGCTTTTTTCATCATCTATAATCAAAATAGAATGCATTGTATTTCTACCCCGCTTTTTCGATTTTGAATAAGGTTATAAATTTAGAGAAATATAAATTCTAAAGAGACTCCCCTGCCCGGGTCCACTTTCTGCTTCAATCCTCCCCCCATGTTCCTCGATTATGCGGTATGCAGTGCAAAGTCCCAATCCGGTACCCTTTTCCTTTGTTGTATAAAAAGGGTGGAATATCCTGCTGATATGTTCTTTGGATATCCCAACCCCGGTATCCTGGAATTCGATTATTTTATAAGATCTTTCATTGATTTTTATGGTCTTGCTCCTTACGGTAAGGATTCCTCCATCGGGCATGGCCTGGCAAGCATTAATAGCCAGATTCCAGAAAACCTGTTTCATTTGATCCAGATCTAAACTGATGTTTGTATTTTCCTCCTCCAGATCTATATATACTGCTATATCTTTTTTAAACATTTCGCCATTCTTTAAAATGGTCAGTGTGTCATGAATAAGACCGTTTATATTACAGCTTTCCAATTGAGGCGGTCTGGGTTTGGCGTAAGTCAGGAAATCATTTATTATATTATTCAGATGCGTGGACTCATCAATAACAATATTCATCAGGGCCTTTTGCTCAGAATCCAGTGTCAACCCTTCGGCAAGAAGCTGGATAGATCCTTTGATAGAGGCCATAGGATTGCGAAGCTCATGCGCGATTCCCGCGCTCATGCCTCCTATTGTAGCTAATATGTCAGCCTGTTTAAGCTGGTCTTCCATCCTTTTGAATTCGGTCAGATCCTGAAAACTGGTTATAGTCCCTTTGGTTTTGCCTTGTGAATCCTGAATGGTTGACAGATTCAAGCCGATAAAGCAGGGGCCGCGGGCTCCGCAATTGATGAATTCGTTACATGTAAGCGTTTGATCTGCATCGTTTTCGATAAAATTGACGGTCTCTTGAAAATCGATGGGTAAAAAGAGATCATGCCAAAACAGCGATTTACTATTAAGGTCCCGGATCGAAAGGATTTCAATGGCTGCCCTGTTTGCCAGTGTAACCCTTCCGTTAATATCCGTTACGACAAGGCCGGAACGAATGCTTTTAAGTATGTCTTCATTAAACGCCTTTAGCTCCATCAGGTCTTCCTGGCTGGCACTGAGCTCCTGATCCTTCTTTTTTGTTGATTCCGCAAGATATCCGCATAAAAATGCAGTAATATAGAAGGCACATATATTTACAAACATAGCATAAAACACATAACTGCTGTTTAAGTGGTTTGCTGTATATACATAATTGGAAGGAAAGGTAAATAAACCATAATATTGAAAATCCAACAGCAGGCCATAGAGGATGCCGCTCATGGAGGCTATTACAAAGCTTCCCCTGCGAAACAGAACAATGCTTGCAGTGATGATAGTTATAATGAACATAAAAGAAAAAGTGCTCTCAATGCCACCTGTAAAGTATATAAGGCAGGTTTCTATTATTACATCAGCCACAAGCTGAATATACGCGAGAACGATCATGTTGTTGTTTAAATAATAATATAATACGGCATACAGAATGGTAAGGAGGTAAGTGACGGCGATTAACACATAAAATGGATTAAAGCCGGAGCCGGCGCTTCTTATCTGAACAACACTTACGGAGCCAAGGAGGATTGTGAGAATAATCACCCTGAGAATCATTAGCCACCTTATCTTACGCTTATAATAATCATCGTTAAAGGTGGCAGGCTGATTGGATTTTTGGCTGCGCATCTTTTTTAGATTATGATTCACAATCCTTCATCTGCAATCTGTAAAGGTGACGTTTTCAGCCAATAAGGTTCGCTAATCCGAAAATTGGCATATACATGGCAATAATTATAAATCCGACCGAACCTCCCAGAAAAACCATCAAAAGGGGTTCGAGCATGGATGTTAGGGCTTCTACGGCAGTGTTAACCTCTTCATCATAGAAATCAGCTATTTTCCCGAGCATTGAGTCCAATGCCCCCGTGCTTTCACCAATGGAGATCATCTGAACCACCATTGGAGGAAAAACCCCGGTTTCACCAAGTGGTTCCGCTATGGTTTTGCCTTCGCTAATGGATATTCGACTCTGCTGGACCGCGTGTTCTATGACCTTGTTGCCCGATGTTCTGGCAGTAATATCCATACCGTCTAAAAGGGGTACACCGCTGCTGACCAGGGTCCCCAGGGTTCGGGTGAATTTTGCAATGGCTACTTTTCGAAGAAGATTGCCAAAGATAGGTGTCCGGAGCATGAATCTGTCGATATAGAGTTTTCCCTTTTCTGTATTTCTTATTTTTTTCAAGGCGATAAATAGAGAGATAATTCCTAATAGTATGATCCCGCCACCCCAGCCGCCGAGAAAATTACTCATTGCGATAACTATTCGGGTAGGTAATGGTAAGGTGCCTCCAAAGCTGGTAAACAGCTCTGCAAATTGAGGGATGACGAAGATTAACAGACCGGCTACGACTATAACAGCCACAACCAGAATAACAATCGGGTATGTCATGGCAGACTTGACCTTTCTTTTAAGAGACAAGGCCCTTTCCATATATCCTGCTAATCTGTTAAGGATAGTGTCCAATATACCTCCTGCCTCCCCTGCTTCCACCATATTGACATATAGAGCATCGAATACCTTGGGGTATTTACGCAAGGCGTCAGCAAAGGTGCTTCCTCCTTCTACGGTCATTTTGATCTCTTTTATGGAGTTTGCCAATTCGCGGTTTTCAGTCTGTTGGGCCAATATCTCAAGGCTCTGTACAAGAGGAAGGCCAGCATCGATCATGGTTGAAAATTGACGGGTAAAAACGATCTTGTCCTTTTCTTTTATCTTGGGTCCGAATCCCGGGATATTGATTTTGATCTCTGTGGGCTTTTTTTTGATTTGAGTGGGTATTATAGCCTGACGTCTCAATTCGGCCATCACCAGTTCCTTGCTGTCTCCGGTTATCTCACCTTCAACTTCTTTGCCTTGAAGGGTCCTTCCTTTGTATTTGAATTCCGACATATCTGACACCTCTCCTTTATATTATTCTGACTTGATTATTTTGAATCATATTTGCCAATTCTTCCGTATCAGTTGAACGGCTTATGGCATTCTCCTTTGAGATGACACGTTTTGAATAAAGATTGAAAAGCGATTGATTCATTGTCTGCATACCATGTTTAGCCTGACCTGCCTGCATGATACTGTAAATTTGATGGATCTGGTTATCCCTGATCTGGTTCCGCACGGCCGGGTTCGGAATTAGAATTTCCAGGGCAAGGGTCCTTCCGTCCTCCAGTTGTTTTGGTATCAATTGCTGGGCAAGTATTCCCTCAAGAACGAAAGATAATTGGAGCCGAATCTGATTTTGCTGATGCGGTGGAAAAACATCTATGATTCTGTTAATGGATTGTATGCAAGAATTGGTATGGAGCGTCGCGAGAGTAAGATGCCCTGTCTCGGATATGGTCAATGCAGCCTCTATTGTTTCAATATCCCTCATTTCTCCAATGAGTACCACGTCCGGATCTTCTCTGAGTGCTGAGCGGAGGGCTTTTTTGAATGAATATGTATCCGCGTGTAGCTCCCGTTGATTAACAATGGATTTTTTATGATTATGTATATATTCGATAGGGTCCTCAATTGTAATTATATGTTTATGTTGATGGTTGTTTATCCAGTCTATCATTGCTGCCAATGTGGTAGATTTTCCGCTTCCGGTTGGGCCCGTAACCAGGATAAGCCCTCTTGGCTTTTCGCATAAAGCAGTTATAATGGAGGGTAATCCCAGTTCTTCAAATGAAGGGATATAAAAAGGAATGCTTCTAATAGCCATGCTTAGAGCGCCCCTTTGGAAAAAGATATTGGCCCTGAACCTGCTTAGCTCATTAATGCCAAAAGAGATATCCAGCTCTAGCTCTGATTCGAGCTTTTCCCTTTGATCTTCATTTAAGATCTTGAAAACCATATCTTTTATGTCTTCCTTTGCAAGGGGAGGGTAGGAAGATGATATGATTTTACCATCCACTCTCATCCGGGGAGGAATGCCGGTTGAGAGATGAAGATCGGATGCACGTTTATGTAACATCTCATGAAGTAACTGAGTAAGATCTATCATCTTAAATAAACCTGTTATTTGTTTGATTCATCATGTTATACACTCACACTAAATACTTCCTCCAGGGTAGTCAAACCCTCTTTAATCTTTTGTAAACCACTTTCCCTTAAGGTTTTCATGCCTTCCTGTCTGGCAAGGGCCTTTAGTTGTTCAGTAGAACCACCCTGTACAATCATCTCTTTGATAGGGTCTGTAATAAGCATCACTTCATAAAGGGCCAATCTTCCTTTATATCCCGTATTAGAACATTTAGGGCATCCCTTCCCTTTATAGATTTCCAGGCCGGCTTTTAAATCATGATCCGAGAAACCTATTCGTTTGAGGAGTTCATCGGGAACAGATGTTTTTTCCTTGCAATTGGAACAAATCCTTCTAACAAGCCTTTGAGAAAGAACAAGAACAACAGCAGAACTGACCAGAAAGGACTCCACTCCCATATTTAATAATCGGACTATTGTACTTGGTGCATCATTGGTGTGAAGTGTGGATAATACCAAGTGACCTGTTAAGGCTGCTTTGACACCTATTTCTGCCGTTTCCAGGTCCCTTATCTCTCCGACCATGATTACATCAGGGTCCTGGCGCAGGAAGGATCGAAGCGCTGAAGCAAAAGTCAGCCCTATATTTTCATGGACTTGAACCTGATTTATGCCTTGCAGGTTAAATTCTACAGGATCCTCCGCTGTCATTATGTTTGTACCCTCTTTATTCAACTGGTGAAGAGCGGAGTAAAGGGTTGTGGTTTTACCGCTGCCTGTAGGCCCTGTAACAAGTATCATACCATAGGGGCTCTTGATAGCATTTTGAAATTTTTCCAGGGACTCGGGTTCAAAACCCAATTTAGTCATATCAAGCTGGAGGTTGGATTTGTCCAGGAGCCTTAAAACAACCTTTTCGCCAAAAAGAGTCGGTAAAACAGAGACACGGAAATCCATTTCCGAGTTTTTCCCAAGTTTCAGTTTTATCCTTCCGTCTTGGGGTAATCTTTTCTCAGCTATGTCCAGTTTTGACATAATCTTGATTCTTGATACCACGGCATTTTTTATTTTTGGAGGCAGTCCCATGATCTTTTTCAAAACCCCATCCAGCCGGAAACGAACCCTGAAGGATTTTTCATAGGGCTCTATATGAATATCGCTGGCCTTTGAGTTAACTGCACTCAACAAAATTCCGTTTACCAGTTTGACGATAGGGGCATCTGCTTCTGTTAAGGTTTCTTGCTGGACATCTGTTTCCACGACCTCAACATTTTCGAGCGCACCTTTGACAATCTTGTCAAAGTCCGTGAGTGAGGTTAGATCCTCTTTTGTTTCCTCATGTATTATTTTAGAAGTGGCTCCCTTTGTCCCTTGCTCTTCCTCTTCCTCATAATAGTTAAATACGTCCAACTCCGGAGACACTGATTTTTTATAATATTGATTGTATGCATTGATAAATAGTGACTCGGTGGTCAATACGGTTTCAATATTAAAACCGGTTGAAAAGCTAATATCCTCGATTGCAATATAATCCGTCGGATCTACAAATGCTACTGTTAAGGTGTCTCCCAATTGATTTAATGGTATACAGGAATACTTTTTAACCAATGCGATGGGTATGAGCCCCAGTATGTCATTGTCGATATTAAAATTTCTCAGATCGACACATGGAACCCCTAGCTGTTTACTCAAATGGTATAGTGCGTCTTCTTCTTTTAGGAATCCCATTTTGATCAGATTGTGGGCCACGCGGCCGCCGGACTTTTTTTGTTCTTCCAATGCCTTGTTTAATTGTTCCTGGGTGATTACATTTGCCTGAATAAGGATTTCTCCTAAACGAGCTTTAATATTCATATATATACCTTTTGTTTCATATCGCTTAGATAATTCTGATTTTAATAAGTTCGTAAATATTTAATCCCAAACAAATAAAGGCTCGCCTTTTTGTTTTATTCTCAAATAAACGAAGGCCTGCTTCTTAATCGGAAAAATTTGATCACCAAATCGAATCAGAGACTTAGAAATTCACAGATATCCTCAACAGGAACAGGATGGTCAAGGGTAAAACCCTCGCCAAAGCGGCAATTTATCAGGGATCCGAAATACCTTGCCTGCGATTCGATATGAAAAATAAAATCTTTATAATCGACTGGAAATGGGGAGGTCATGGATATCATCTCATGGAATCGTGAGTGATATGCCTTTACTGCTTCTAATTTCCCTTCAAAGGTAGAGGTAATATTGACGATCGCTTGGGGAATGGTGGGTTTCGTCAAAGGATAGTATAATACTCGTGAAGACTTATAGGGCTTGCATATCTTGTCTGTTTTATCAGACATCATAATATGAATGGCCTTATAAATTAATTGGTTGACCAGGTATTGGCATGGATTTCGATCTTGCCAATAGGGTGTAAGAATTATATCAGGCCTGTATAGTCGAAGAGGTTCAGCAAGTATTTGGGCCTGTCCTATGTCCAGTTCAAATAAGGAATTACCCAAATCAAGATTTACACGATCTGAGACGTGAAGTATCTGTGCCGCTTTATCTGCCTCTTCGGAGTTTTCCTCATTGTATTGAACAGAATTTATCCTTCCATGAGTCAGATCGCATATCACAGTGGTATAACCTCGGTGAGCCATCTTGAGGAGTATGCCGCCTACACCAATCTCAACGTCCATAGGATTTGCTCCAATGGCAAGGATGTCTACATGTTGATCTATGGATAGCTTTGTGTCCATTGATTCAAGTTTATAAGGTTATTATAAATACTCAAAGTTTCAGGTGCCTGATGCAATTCTTGCCTGCAACATAAGTATATGCATAACCTTTTTTCTTTATTTTGTGATTTGCCTGTCAACTTGTTAGTAAGGCTTAATTAATAAATCTATTTTGGCTATAGACCATGGAGGGGTTTCCATTGAATTTTCAACATTTAATAGTATCAGATTTAGATGGATTGTCAAGTCGGAGCCGTAATGAAAAAATTTTTTATTCGCCTTTAAATAAAGATTAAAAACTATATTTCTGTTTAGTTGGTTTTAACATATTGTTTAATTTGTTTTGATTTATGTAATGACTTAAGTAACTCCATAGGCTAAACTGAAAAATTTTTTCATAAAGATAAAAAGTTGCCTATACACAAATCTGAAACTTTTTATCTTTGTTTTTTTAAATGATTTCGGTTTAGCTTTTATTTTTTTCTGAAATTAGGTGTTTAATTATCACCAATGTGAAATTAGCAGCACCTAATTGTTTTTTATTATAATATTTTTTTAATTATATTATTTAAGGAGGGGGTTGGTTATGTAAACATAAAGGGGGGTAATAGGTATCATCGGTCCTTAAACAAAATTTTTTAGGCTTTAGAGTTAAAGCGAGGAGATAATGATTATGTGTAACAATCGTAACTTATTCAACATCTTATTTGTCCTTTTGATTGCCGGTTTTTTGGTTTTGGGTATCCAGTGCCCCAGGGTTGAAGCTCAGACCACAACAACTACTACAACTCCCACATTTTCTTATTTGCCCTTTATGGGTATGGGTATGATGGGTATGGGCGGAATGTTTCCCTGGCAATATTCAAATTTAGGTAGCTTGGATCTCTCCAGTCTGGGGTATTCTCCCTTCATGGGCATGATGGGTATGGGCAGATTCAATCCTTATCTGTATTCCAGCTTGGGTAGCGGCTTGGATACAAGCAGTTTAGGTTTAGGCTATCCTTACATGGGCGGTATGATGGGCATGATGGGCATGGGTATGATGCCTTATCTTTACAACAGTCTTTTGGGAACAACAACCACTACTCCTACTCCAACTACAATTTAATTGAAAATTTATAATATCAACCTGTTTCTCAGAAGCGGTTGATTAACTCCGTGTCCTCTGTATTCTCTGTGGAATAGAAATATTACCACAGAGGACATAGAGAGCACGGAGTATTTTAAAACATTCTGCAAACCAGATGCTTCCATATATAAAAAGTCTGGATATTTTTTAGAGACCAAACTGGCCCATATCAGCGCTTGGGAGATCACCCAAAACCAAATTTTGGTAAGCAGCGGGCTGGAGAGGTTTTCTTT
>JBLIRS010000057.1:0-13500 GCA_049472415.1 bacterium
TATGTCCCCGGCTCCGCCACCTTATAGTAGTAAGTTAAGGTGGCGCCCATGTTGATTGCAATTGATGCGTCAGGCACTCCGTCAAAGACGGATGCTGCATTTGGAAAACCATGCCAGTGAACCGTATGCGGATCGAACAGGTCCGGCCGCATCATCATGCCCACATTGGTCAGGTTAAGGTAGAACTCGTCCCCTTCATCCAGCATAATGGTGGGGGCGGGCCAGTTAGCGGCAAGCATGCCTGCGTGCATTAGATTTTCCTTCTGCTTCTTGGTCCTGGTGGGGATACCGGTTAAATCCGCGAAGCTGAAGATGTATTGCAGTTTTCCGTCAGCCATTACTGAATAACCGTCGCCGGCCCCCAGGTGCATGCACTTTGCATTGGGGTGGGCCGGATCAACATTGTCGATGATGGCGTCTCCGTCAGTGTCACCGGGACACTGGACAAGTATACCCGCACCGGAAGGAACCGTCGCCATGAGGAGGAGAAATGCCATCAGAAGCGGGATCAAAAAATGTTTTCTGTGATGCATGGTATGACTCCTTTCTATGATTAACTGCCCGCCGGGTCATATCCGGCGGGCAGTCATTGGAAAACCCTGACCTAGAAAAAATTACCCAAGCCGGGCAAATTTTGCAAACCCGGATATATCCTCTCTGAAGATAAGAAATCGGAGGATAAGAGCGGTAAGGTGTAACCGCCTAATCTTCCCGGATATATCGAACCTTTGGGAAATAATGTTTCCCATGAAAGGCCTGTTGTCAGGGAAGGCGTTTGCCAATCAAAAACGCTTGGGTAGAATCCTGTGGGATTAATCCGGTTTGATCCGGCCGAATAAAATGAGCTTGCAGAAAATAATTCTCCGCCTGAAGGATTCGAGGCCAGGGAAAGTCTTAGCGAACTGATGGCATCTTGTTTAAATCCGATTGAATCAAAATTGCTTAATCCTGAAGTATACACTGATTTTCCGCGAAATATTGCTTGTCCTGAAAAATCAGATGTCAATGAAAATCTCGGCAGACTGATTCCGGTTTGGTAGCCCAAGGGCAATAACAATAATGGGATGGAGGTTGTTTTGGCAATGGAGGAATTCATCGTCTGAATGATATCTGCATCCTGGGAATTCGTCTTGCTACCTTCGTTTGCAGCTATATTCAGCCCAAGTATCGCCTGCGCTATATACTCGTCGGCACCGATATCCACACCACCTCCGCTGGGCCGCGGGTCACCGTCGAAATCCAAAGACAGGGCAGGGAATGTGCCGGTAAGGTTAATACCCGCATCAATCGCATTCGAACCAAGATTTATGTGGTAGTTGCTGCATGTTCCTGGATCACCGTTTCCAGGGGCAGTATCATTGCAGAGCCCTAAAGGTCCGTAGCGCAGACGGATAAAGTTGCCTCCTTCGTCGAATGCAGCCGGTGCCTGAATGGTAGTTGCTTCCGGTATGGTTATGTTGGTGCCGCGGCTGCCGTTAAAGTAGGCCTGCAAAAATGCCGGATTAGCCCCATTAGTAGCCTCATCAATGTTTGTGGCGGCATAGGTATGGCCTGTATCCTCCCCTTTATTGGTGAGTAAACAGTACTGCGGATTCAGGAATCCCGCAATTCCCTTGACTGCAAGATCATCGTAATCGGGTGGTTCGCTTGCTGACAAATCCGGGTGCAGTCCATAAGGGACAGGGGGATCTGCCTGCGGATCACCAAAGAAGTAGAAAGAGCGGTTATGCAGGATGATGTTGTCCGCCAACTGGGGATTGGAGAAACCGGCTTGGCCTGTCGGCAAAACAGCAGCCAGTTCCGGGCTGTGCGCGTGGGACACAATACCTGCCGGTTGTGGGGTGGATTCGTTGGGACTGCCGGGGGCAAATGCCTCTCCGGCTGTGGCTGTACTGTCGTTATTGGCAATGGTATTGTGAATGATGTTGCACCGGACAGTATCCTCCAGGGAGATCCCTCCGCCGGCCAGGCCTGCAACATTATTTACGATCATACTGTTGAAGATATCAACGGAGTACCAATTTGAAGGAGCAGAAGGATTATCCGCCACATCCTGGCCGTTGACGCGGCTCAGGCGGATGCCTGCGCCATCGCCGGCTCCGGATGAGTTGCCCTGAATCAGGTTGCCGATTACCCGGACAGATCCCGATCCATCGGAAAGCCCTCCAAGTGTTAATGGCGTCGCGCCTCCAATGAAGATACCGCCGCCATTGACAGTGGTACCCTGGTCGAAGGACTCGTTAAAGATGATGGTGTTGCCCTTGATTAAGGATATGGGATCATCCTTTTTGTCCCTGGAGCTCAACCCGATATGACCTATTCCGCCACCCTCTCCCAGTGTGAAGTTTCCGCAGATCCAGTTGTCGCTCACTTCGTAAGAGTCGGAGCCTGTACACAGGGACACGCCACCGCCGGCAGCGCCGAGACCGCCGTTCTCCTTGATGTGATTATGATGAATCCGGATAAAATCATTATCAGCGTCCGTATAGGTGACAGGGGGACCCGGGTCGGTCAGTTGGGGATGCCCGATTCGGATGCCGCCGCCAAATGCGCCTGAGTTGTGCTCTATCCTGTTGTTGCCGATATTCAGGTAATCGGCATAGCCGTTGACAACGATCCCGCCGCCGGTATCAGCTCCTGTGATGGTAAAGCCGTCAATCCAGGCCATGCCCTTTTCCTTGAATTTGCTGCTTTTTGAAATGACAAAGATACCCGCGCCTTCCTCCGTAAAGAGGGTTGCCGGCTCAATACCGCCGAAGGCAAGCTCCTGACTGGGAAGAAGATCCACTAAATTCGCACCGATCAGCATCTCAATATACTGCCTCCAGTACAAGAGCTTCTCCGCGGGAGTCTTGAATGCGCTTATGATTGTGGAGCCTGCTCCATAACCCTGAAGCTTTACAGGCTTCCACATGATTACCATCTCCCTGTAATCGCCAGGAGCTACGAGTATCAGGTCGCCGTCATTGGCTGCATCAATGGCTTCCTGGATTGCTCCCGGGAACATTTCGGGCGATGAAGGCCCATTAACCCTCAGCACACCAAATTTTTCATTCTTCTGGCCCACTGTCACTGTCACACCCACAATAGTGGATTTATGGTTATCCCCACGTGTCACTGTGAGCTGGCCGGTTGTTGCGTTTGCAGGTACGGTGGCGATGATTTGATCCGTGGTCCATGAATTGGAATTAACCTGTAAGGGGGTGGCTCCAATGGTCACTCTGCTTTGTCCGGAGACAAAGCTGCCGAACCCATAGTCACGAAATATTGTTGGATTATCATCAATCATGTTGTTTTCAACACAGTAGGAATCCGTTGCAGGACAGAAATTTGGGTTGGAAACCTCCGTCATACCCATTGACTGGATGGTTATGGTCCGTGTCCCGCCTGGTGCGGGTACGGGTATATACGGCCCTCCTGGTCCGCTATCCACCCTTTTGATACGGGGTGCGCCGTCTGGAAACTCACAATCCAGAGGGAACTGCCCCGAACCGGCGAAGGCCGCCACAGGTACCACCGGAGTGTCCAGGTAAGTGGTTGTCCCTGGCATATACTGTAAAGTGTAGCAGAAGGTGCTGTATTTGGGATTAAAGAAGGGGTCTCTGGAACCGTCAGGCAGTAAGGGGTCATTCATGCAGGCGGTCAGCATATTCGGGGACATGCCACTGGGTGCGGGTCTATCAGCAGTATAGGTGGAAGGGACCAGTGCATTGTATTTTCCGTACTGATCGGAGTAAGTACGGGCGATCTCACGGCCCGTCCAGTCCCGAATGGAGACAGGGAGCCAGGGAGGTGCGTATTTCTCGCCGAACTGCGGGGACCTGGGGTCAAATTCATTGGCCGTATCATCGAGTATGAAGCCTACAATGTGGCCTGCGACAGGCACTTCGGTGAAGAGGAAGAAGTCGGCAGCCGCATTTTCCATGTCGGAGAGATAGACCAGCTTCCGGTCGCAGTCGTTGAGATAAACCGGGTTTGTGTCAGGATTGAACTCCGGTCCTTTGTACCAGGGTGATTCAGGATCATAGTATGGATGGGTCACGCCCGGAAAAAGCGATAGCTCTGCAGGCACCGGATATGGGTCGCCCACGCAGATGGGATAAGGTACAAAATCAGCGGGACCAGCGGCTCTCAACCTGCTTGGAACATAGTTGTCGCCAAAATCTACGTTCTTGTCCTGGGACTTGACAATTTCATAGCCGGGTGGCGGGACCGCTTCCACTACATAGGCCATACCGCTTTGCAACAGAACGGGAACCTCTCCCTCAACAACGGGGAATGGATTCCCACCTGCATCCAATAGGGGATTCCCGTTGAGATCAGTAAGAATGCCTCCTGGATAATAATCGGTAAAGGCATAGCCTCCGTCAAAAACGCCGGGCCTCACCTGGTTCCAGTTGCGCATCCCGTCATAGCATTTACCGTCCTGGTAAAAGAGATCCAATCCATCGGGGTCGTTTCCTCCGGGAGGGCAACCCTCAGGCAGGCTTGCATCCCAGTTGTCCGTAGTAGTAGTGTTGATGAGGATCTCGCCGGTACTGTCATAGAGGTTGACCCTTACGTCAGGGATGCCGGGTTCCCATGGTTCTGCGGCTCCCATCGCAGGATCGTCTTCGGCACGGGTGGTGGAATAGTAAACGATACCGGAAATGCCGCCGTTTTCACCGGGTATATAGTTCTTTTTCCCCCACATGAGTACGCTGGTCTGACCAAGGAATCCCTGAAAGCCTTCCAGGAGAACCGGTCCGGTTTCAACCCGGTAGGGCAGGGTCAAGCCTGGATTGAGGGGGTCAGGCTGTGGTTGAGGGTTTAGCTGACCATCAAAAGACCATGGACTATCAAACGGAATGGGCCCGCCGTCATCCACGACTACAGTTATCCCTGTGGCCTTGAACCGGGCGAAGTCCACCTCCGCCACAAGCCAGCTAAAGAAGGGGAAGACCTCGTCGAACGGGAGAAAGCCTTCAACGTCGGTCGGCATAGATTGGTACATGCTGCCATCGCGCCATCGGAGGTTGATGGCCTGCTCCGGGATCCCCATCTCACCAAGTTCCCAGAAGCCATTTTCGTTTATATCATTAAACACCCAGTTCTCAAGCCTGGAGAACCATTGAAAGACAGGTACCTCACCCAGATTCAGATCACCGTCTCCTTCTGTGACACTCACTCCTTTGAAGGCAAAGATGAGATCCAGGTTATTGTCCCACACTACCAGTTGATAATCCCCGATAGGCACATTGGGAATAACGAAATAGCCATCCAGTGTCCCGGCGGCATAAACTCCTCCGCCCTGGCCAGTGGCCCCAAGGTTCAGGCCCACCCATGGAGTGGTATGCGTAAATGGCCCGCCATTATAAAAGGCTGTCTCCGGGGGCCTTGACAGGTGAAGATTCACCACCTGGCCCCGGACGGTTCTACCTCCCGAGGGCCGGGAGATGGTATTCATCGGTTTTACAAAACCTATGGATACATGATAGCCCGGAGGGCCGAACTCCGCAAAGTATGGTGGCTCATTGGCCTTGACCCATGCGTCGATAACCTTTTTGCCCTCGATGGTGGAGGTCTGGACCCAGCTAGTACCCGCAGGGGGCACGGCTGTTATGCCATATTTCCCTGGTGAAAGGTTTTTGATGGTCAGACTGCCGTCCGGGCCTGTTTGCATTTGTTCAACAATAGGCATACCCCGGTTGTCAACCGCAGGTATAGGCATGCCGTCAGCATCCAGAAGAAATTCACCGGTCTGGTTATCCTTCTGATAGACAGTGCCCAGGGGATGACCAAAGGCATTCAGCATCTGTGTGCCTGCAGACATGCCATATCGGCCTCCCGCGTCTTCCATGATGATAGAAAATCCTTCCAGCCCCAGCTCCTCCGGAAGATCGGGTATATTGTTAATGGGGAAATTATCCTCAAATACAAAAATTGTGATCTGAGCTGTGGGAAGAGGTAATTGGTTGATATAAATATCGACCGAAGCATTCCCAACTGTGTCCGTTACAAATGCAGCTCCGCCTATGGTATAGGTTCCAGCCTCTTTAGGGAGCACTGACACAAAATAGTGTGTGTTTGCCTCAAGTGTGACACCGGTCGGCGGAGTCGGAGGAACGTCCGGGGGAGTTCCCACGGTGTCTCCTTTAGCTGCCAGAGGCATGTAGCTGCGGTGAAAGTCGACAGCCCAGTTTGTGTTTGGATCACCAGGAATGACATGATATGTATTGTCCTTCTCCACAAGCCATCTGTAATCAGTTAAAGAAGTTTGGCTTCCATCCTTGTTGACACCTATGACATTGAGTTCAATTGCATGGGCGTTTATATGGATCATTGCCCCAAAAAATATCATCAGGATGATGATCGAAAACCATTTCAAGGGCCTTTGAGACAATGGTCCCAAAATCTTAGACCAACTTTTTTCTTTCATGATAGCCTCCCTTTTTCACTCCTTCCTTTGAGTTTTATTTTTTTATAAATATCTTTATCAGTAATTCCGGAGATTTGAAATGGTAGTGATTTTTGTTTTAAAACCATAGGCTTGTCCCTTCTCAGAGAAAAATTTTCTTGTCAAGATATTTTGTCAAGATATTATTAGAATAAGTCCAAAATCCTGTTTAGGTCATCCCTTATAAACCTCCTTTCTGTCCTGTCATTTATCTTGTTTGTCATGCTGTAAAAGCTATATAAATTTATAGAGCAAATGCTTTGTCCCATGAGTGAGCGCTTTAAGATATGTAAAAACCTATTCTTTTATTACTAACTCTTAAGTAGATCAATCAAATCTTGATCATCGATCGGCTTCTCCAAAAAAGCCAAAATACCAAGTTCTCTTGACCGCTTTTGATCGCTTTCCTGAGGATGGGCAGTTATCATGATTACTTTAAGCTTTGATTCCATGGCAAGCAGTTTTTCATACAGCTTGAAACCATCAATTTGAGGCATAAAGACATCTACAATCAGGAAGCCCTCTGCATCGGCAGGTACAGAATCCAGAAAATCCTGCGCCGACGTAAAAGTCTGAACGCAATATCCGAGAGAAGTTATTAAACGACAAAGGGCTTTAAGTACGGCTTCATCATCATCAACAACATATACGAGTGGTTTGCCTGCACTCATCATAATGTTTTCTTTCCCCTGTATTTTGTGTTATTCACACTTCAGAGATTGTGTGATTAAAATGAAGAATATTGCTTATACTAAAAATAATACAAAGACGGATAAGAAGATTACAATTGGACCTTGGTCCAATATACGGTTTTATTTCTCTGTAGGTTTTATACCTAATTTCTCAAGGGGCCGGGCAAGATCAACAACAGAGTCACCCTGTAACTCTTTTGTGCAATCTGTTTGTTGATCAATCCGATAATTACTCAGAGCAAAACTTCATATTCCCGGGGAGTAATGGAACTTAGAAGTAATTTTAGTTGATAGAGGATTTCAATTGGGCCTAAGTCCAATAGAGATATTTAGTTTTACGGCGGAATTATTCTTGCTAATTATTTGAAATGTACATTTTAAGAACCTTTCATCTTGACTTTTATTATAATTGTGATATACTATTCCTAATAGAAAATGCCATCCTTAATGACATTTAAGTTCTTTTCCATAAAAAACATCAAAGATTCTTCTCATTTAATTTTTTATCAAAAACAGATACTATCAGAAAAACAGATGAACACATATTTAAGGATATAGTTTTTCCATTACCAAATATTCAATCAAACTTCGGAAGTAGTAGAGAATAGAGAGAAAAATCAAAGAAAGCGAATGCGTTCCCCAAGATAATAATATCATCTGAATTTGAACTCTGCTTTTTAACTCAGATCTTGTATTTGAAATCTATTACAACTTGAAATTGGCCCCTCATACAGCGTTGCTCTGAAATGTTTTGACATCGAAATATCTCAGTATTCCTTCAGTAAAAATCATCTTAGTGCCTTGCCTGTGAGGCTTCTTCGGCGTCTCATGACGATTTCGGCTGCAAGATCCGGGTTTAAGATGATTGATTTAGGGAGGTGATTTGTATATGTCCAAAGTTATACAAATTTCATAGTGTAACCATTATCCCTGTTGTGCTTTCTCTTCACTAAAATTCAATAAAGCATCTTAGGAAACATAAAATGCCAATTTAAACTAGTATTAAGCTCTTGATCGATTTTCAAGAGAAGGAGGATAAGATGAAAGGCAAAACGGGCTTCAGGAAATATCCTTTCATGCTGGTCACACCAAGCCTTTATATGTTTTTATTCTGCATCTTTTTGCAATTTTTGGTTCCGGTTGGTTCTTTGGCGAAAACAGAAAAAAGAATTGAAATCATAGGTCCTGATCAAGTGGAAGAGAATAGTACGGCGGACTATGAGGCCGTTTGTATTTACGGAGAAAAGACTAAATCAATAACACAACAGGTGCAATGGACTGTGGAATGCTGCACTGCTGACATAGATTCTATGGGAAAATTGACTACATATGAAGTTGATGCGGACAAGAGTATTATAATCAGGATTACTTTTAATCGCAGGTTGATGAATAGGACTACAACCAAGGCCGTTACGATTTTGGATAAAGGACAACAAGTAGGTTATTCTCATACAGACCGTTTCGCCACTTATGAAGGGAGCAAAACCTGCAACGAATGTCACTTGGAAAAGGCCCTTGAACTTCATGATTCGGTACACTATCAGTGGCAAGGGCCCACTCCTTATGCCGTGGATATGACAATGGGTGGCAAGCTTGGAAGCATAAACGACTTCTGCACTTACCCTGACATCAACTTCATTGGCATATTGACCAACCTGGACGGCCAAAAGATAGATGGTGGCTGTGCTACATGTCATGTAGGACTAGGGGGCAAACCGGATTCTAATGTTACAGTAAGTCAGCTTGAAAACATGGATTGCCTTGTTTGTCATTCTGATTCTTACAGGAGAAAGGTTGTTCAATTGCCGGAGGGAGGATTTCGGTTTGTTCCTGCTCCGGAAAAGTTGCCTCCGGATGTTAGTCTTATCGAGGCTATCACAGACATCAGGTTGCCCTCCAGCAGTGCCTGTGTCAATTGCCATTCCTATGCTGGCGGGGGCTGTAACAACAAACGTGGGGATTTGGAGGAATCCCACAGGGACCCTCCTGACCGGGTGTTCGACGTACACATGGCTTCAAAGGAAAAGGATGGTGGAGGCCTGGATTGCCTTGATTGTCATACCGCGCGGAATCACAAAATCGCCGGCCGGGGCACGGATTTGCGCCCGACAGATCTTGATGTTGAGGTAAGTTGCACTAATTGTCATGAAGATATGCCTCACCATGAATATAATATTGATATACATACAAAAAGGGTAGACTGCACAGTATGCCATATCCCCTTTTTTGCAAAAGTCGGATCTACGGACATGTTCAGGGACTTCAGTCAACCTGCGGAGGTCAATCCAGGCAACCTACTCTATGAGCCCCATATAGAGAGAGGGCTTAATGTAATCCCTGAATATAGATTTTTTAATGGGCTGTCATTTTTCTATCAGTTTGCTACTCCTGCCATTCCTAGTGCTAGTGGCCGCATTGTAATGTCTGCCCCTCTCGGTACAATTAATGATGAAGGGGCAAAGATTGAGGCACTAAAACATCATATGGCTGTTCAGGCAAGGTCTGTAGATACGTTATTTCTAATTCCATTGAAAATGGGCATCCTTTTCCAAACAGCCGATGTGGATAAAGCCATCAGGCAGGGGGCCTCTGAGATGGGATGGTCTCTTCCGGAAGGATATGAATTTGTGCCCACTGAACGTTATATGGGATTATATCATGAAGTGGCGCCCAAGGAGCATGCGCTTAGCTGTGAGGATTGCCATAGTGGAGGCACCCGGCTTGATTTCGATGCGCTAGGTTATACACCGAGAACGGAATATAATAAAAAGCCTCTTTGTGCAAGCTGCCATGAGGATAAGTCATCAGAATGGCCTTCATCGGAATTCTTCTTTAAAGTCCATGAAAAACATGTTAAGGACAAACATATTGACTGTGTTCGCTGTCATTTTTTTTCAACGGCAAAGTAATTTGTTTTATTTTACCAGACGAACTTGAAAGAAAGCCCGATTTAGAGAAATCGTCAGAGGAGCCGGGAGCCAAAAGGATATTTGAAAAACCGGATCCTAACTTTTTCTAATGGATCGGGCTTTCGAATTTGGAATAATTCCTGATTTTAAACTCAATTTCTGGTTGTCCTTTATGGATCAAAAACCTAACAAATGAGTATAGTTTTTACCAATGTTAAACGGTTTTATTTCTCTGTAGGTTTTATACCTACTTTCTCAAGGAGCCGGGCAAGCTCAACAACAGAGTCAACCTGCAGCTTTTTCATAACACGGCCCCGGTGGACTTTTACGGTTTTTTCAGTTATACCCATTTTTTGTGCAATCTGTTTGTTGATCAACCCGGTAATTACCCATCGCATCACTTCGTGTTCCCTGGGACTAATAGAACTTAGAAGTAATTTGATATGTGATATTTCTTCTTCATTTTTATTGTCTTGCCTGCTTTTGAGAATAGCCTGTTCAATGGCGGAAAGGATTTCTTTGTCTTCGAACGGCTTTGGCAGGAAATCAACCGCCCCCTTCTTTATAGCCTTTGCGCACATAGGTATATCGCCATAACCGGTTATGAATATTATAGGCATGGAAATGTTTCTTTTGGAAAGTTCGTCCTGCAATTTAAAGCCGTCGATATCAGGCAGGCTTACATCAAGAACCAGACAGCCTGGATTTCTGCTGAGTTTATGTTCCAGAAATTCGGCAGCCAATGAAAATGTCTCAACATGAAAATCAGCGGATTCGATTAATCTTTTCAAACTGATTAAAACGGATGGGTCATCGTCTAAAATATATACAGTCGGGTTCATTTTTTTTTTATACCTTTTTGTCTGTGGTCACCGGGATGGTAAAAAAGAAAGTTGCTCCTTGGCCGGGATTATTTTCAGCCCACAATTTGCCGCCATGTGCGTCAATGATTGAACGACTGATGGCAAGCCCCATTCCCATACCATCTTTTTTTGTGGTGTAAAATGGCGCAAACAAGTCCTCTGTTTGGTTTTCAGCAATACCGGTACCTGAATCTTTGACACTGATTCTCACACTTGAAGCATCTGTTTGCTCTGTGCGGATTGTCAGTTTTTTTGATTTCGCTTCATTCATTGCATCCATGCCGTTGGCAATGAGATTCAGAATAACCTGCTGTATTTGTATCCGTTCTCCCTGAATAGGAGGTATATGCTCATCCAAATCCAATTTCAGGGAAATATCCTTTATTAATAGGTCGCTTTTTATAAGCGGTATGATTTCATCAATAGCCTGGTTGATATTAAGGTATATAAAATTGAATTCCGATTGCTTTAAGAGCTCCCGACACTTATGAATGATATCCCTTGCCCGCCTGTCTTCATGTATGATGTCTGATAAAATCTCGATGATTTCAGACATTTCCGGATTTTGACGTGCCATGATTCGCTGCGCGGCCTGGGCATTGCTCAATATGGCAGTCAAAGGCTGATACAATTCGTGGGCTATTGTAGTTGTTAGTTCACCCACAGTAGAAATACGTGTCGTGTGGATCAATTCGTTTTTCAGCAGGTGTACGTCCTCTTCAGCAGTTTTTCGACCGGTGATATCCTGCACTATTCCAATTGCCCGGATCGCCTCGCCTTTTTTGTTGAATTCTATCTCTGCCTTTTCTCTCACCCACTTCACCTTGCCATAAGCGATGATACGATGCTCAATATCATAGTTTTGCTTATCACGGGTCCTCTTGGTAAGCGCTTCCTTCCATTTTGCATCAACGAAATCCCTGTCTTCAGGATGAACGATTTCTAAAAATTTCGAATAATCCAGGGTTAAGCCGGGAGGAACGCCAAAAATTTCATATACCCCTTCCGACCAACAAAAATCATTCTTTTCAATATCAAGATGCCAGCTTCCCATATGAGCTACTTCCAGGGCTCGTTTAAGATTGCTTTGACTTTCACGTAATTCGTCCTCAGTATTCTTGCGTTTGGTAATATCACGGTTTGAAGCTCGGAAACCTAAAAAACCTTCCTGATCCTCAATAACAGGCTGGCACGCGTGTTCTATCCAACGTATCTCCCCGTCTTTTCGTTTTATGCGAAATTGCACTTCAGACATTTTTATTTCGTTCAGCACAGAATTCACATGTTGATCCCAGATGTCTTTGTCTTCAGGTAAAATTATCTTATTTAAAAGTCCAGGATCCTTAAGAAAATCTTCACATGTATAACCGGTAATACGTTTACAGGAGGGCGATATATATTTGATTTCCCCGTCAGGGGATAACCAATATTCCCAGTCATAGGTGAAATCGGCGATTATTTTGTGCCTTATTTCTGCTCCGAGTATTTTCTCTTCTGTTTTCATACCTTCAATTTATTCATCAAAAGGCCATTTGTTTTGTCCATTCATTTTTCAGCCCTGGAATAAAGAATGCCTGTTTTCCGGAAGAAATGTTTTTAGGTTGGCTCTCGATAGTAAACAATTACATCATACTACACCTTGTTTACGTGAAATTTCCGGCCCCGCAAGAATGGTTTTAAACCTATATTCTGGCAATGAGGATGTTAAATCCTCTTTTATTGAAAAATCTACGGTGTTTAAAAACTAACCAGTTGAACTAAAAAACCAAATTTGAAGAAAGAGCAGGGGGCCAATAATCAAATTTAGTTGTATTAATATATTAGTGGTATTTTAGTTATATTAGTATATTAGCATTTAAAAAGAAAAAAAACTACCTGTTTCCTTATTTTTTTGAACTTTTTCCTCTTAAATGTTTTCCAAATTAATAAATTTTAGATATCAACTCGAAGAATTGACATGTTGACATCTTTTATAGCTATTGATATATTTATATAATCTTGAGTTAGATCCTTTTTTTAGGAATGTAAAATAATATAAATATTTTATTTTTTGAAGATTTTCTATTTGTTTCTTTGGTATACCGTCAGAGGAAATTTTTGCAATTGACGCTAATCAGGCAAATATTTTTCTTCCTGATTTTCAAACAGCCAACCGGCTGTAAAAATCATCAATGATTGAAATTTTGAAAGGAGGAGATTCTAATTTTTGATTTTATAGATGTATTAACGAATACAAAAGACAAATTATGGAGAGCCGCTATCTTTTTATACCTGATGAAAGGAATTATACTGGCATCTTCAGTAACAAGCGGATTTATTATCTTTATTTTTCTCTCAATTTTCAAAACTGCAGATGGACACGTTCTTCTCAAGATTGCACTTGCATCCATGACCGTAACTACCCTAAGCGTTTCGGGTTTTTATATTTATTTTTTGGCCATAAAGGGGGACAATGGTCATGTGGTTACAAAAACGGTCCTCACATCCTTGATTGCCCTGGCTTCTTTCATAACTGCCGTGACCTGTACGGGTGGTTGCCTGGCTACATATTTGGGACATCAAAATAATGGTATATTAACGGTCTTTATCTTATTTGTTTT